>NZ_JBVIYK010000002.1:551049-688301 GCF_055592645.1 Streptomyces sp. NPDC041108
GGCGATGCCGTCCGCGCCCGTCGGTCCGGTGGGTCCGGCGATGCCGTCCGCTCCTGTAGGACCGGTCGGACCGGTGGCGCCGTCCTCGCCGGTGTCACCCTGAGGTCCGGTCTCCCCTTGGGGGCCGGTCTCGCCTCGGGGGCCGGTCTCACCTCTCGGGCCCGTGGCGCCCGTCGCTCCTGGAGGGCCGGTCGGACCGCCCGGACCTTCCTCGCAGTGGTCGTCGTTGCCACCGAGGGCCGCGATGCGGTCGTGGTCGTCCTCGTCGTGCCAGTCGGGCGACGAGGAGTCGTGCTCGTTCTGCTGCCCGCCGTGCTCGTCCTGCTGCCCGGCGTGCTCGTCGTGGTGTTGGTCGTGCTCTTCGGAGGGCGGGCATCCCTCGTCGCCGGACCTCGTCAGGGTGGAGTGCTCGGACATGCTTCGCGTGGTGGCGACGGCGGGGGCGGCCAGGCCGGCTGTCACTACCAGCGCGAGCGAGGCGAACGTGCTGACCTTGGTGATCCTGTCGCGAGCCAGCGGGCCTATCAGTGAGATCGTCCTGCGTTCAGGACTCATCTATATGCTCCTTGTTTCAACCGGTTTGGGGCTTTTCCCCTCACTCGATCGTGAGCCTCACCCCTGTCCACCGAGCCGACCAGCGCGCTGGCCCGGACGGGGAGGGAGATCATCAGGTCGGAGCAACCGGTAGTCACGGGTGGGCTAATTCGACGCCATGGACAGTCGTTTGTGAGATATGAGGAGATATGTCACGCGGCCGCTCGGGCAGCGTTCCAACGTCCCCGGGACCGGTGAGCCGTGAAATCGCAGACCATCTGCCTCTGCATGATCGTCAAGAACGAGGCCCGCGTGATCGAACGCTGCCTCGCCTCCGTACGCCCCCTGATCGACACCTGGGTCATCTCCGACACCGGCTCGACGGACGGCACGCAGGACCTGATCCGCAAGGCGCTGGACGGCATCCCGGGTGAGCTCCACCAGGACCCCTGGGTCGACTTCGGCCACAACCGGACACGGAACATCCAGCACGCCCGGGGCAGGGCCGACTTCCTGCTCACCATCGACGCCGACCACGTACTGCGCCAGGACGCGCCGCTTCCCCGGCTGACGGCCACCTCGTACATGCTGCGCTACGACACCCCCGGTACCCAGCACCGCTTCAAGCATCTGATGCGGGGGGATCTGCTCTGGCGGTACGAGGGCGTCACCCATGAGTACCCGTGCACCGACGCGCCCGACACCCAGGAGAACCTGGACGCGATCGTCATCGAGGACCGTGCCGACGGCGGCTGCCGCGGCGACAAGTTCGAGCGCGACGCGCGTCTGCTCAGGCAGGAGCTCGACCGCGACCCCACCAACCCCCGCACCGTCTTCTACCTCGCCAACACCGAACGCGACCTGGGGCACGCGCGCGAGGCGATCGCCCTGTACGAGCGGCGCGCGGCGATGGGCGGCTGGGGCGAGGAGGTCTACTGCTCGCTGCTCGAAGCGGGCATCCTCAGGGCGGAGAAGGAAGAGGACTGGCCGGGAGCCATGGACACGCTCTCCCGGGCCTGGGAAGCACGCCCCGCACGGCTGGAGGCCTGCTACGAACTGGCCTCCCGGCTGCGCCTCCGCCGCCGGTACCACACGGCGTACACCCTCCTCGTCGACGTGGTCGACAGGCCCGCCCCGGACGACCTCCTCTTCACCAGGCCCTGGGTCTACCGCTGGGGCCTGCTGTTCGAGTTCTCCATCAACGCCCACTGGGTGGGCGACCACGCCGGGGCCCTGCGTGCCTGCGACCGTCTGCTGGCCATGCGGGACCTGCCCGAACGCGTCCGCCGCCAGGTGGAGACCAACCGGGAGTTCTCCGCCCCCCATGCCGCCCGGCCGGAGCTGTCCGCCGTGGTGCGCCGCCCCGAGGCCGCCCGGACCGGAAAGCCCGCCTAGTCCGCCAAGTCCGCGAGGGCTTCCGGACGCAGGCGGTAGCCTCCCCCGGCCGACCGCCCGGGGCGGGCACGGGGGCGCGCGAGCGAACCGCGTGGAACGCGCGGTCGTGTGGCCGCATCCGTACGGGCCGCTGAGGCGTCCATGCTGTTATGGACCTGGAGAAGAGGCCCCCCGTCCGGCCGTCGGCCGAGCCGCCCGCCGAGCCTTCGGTGGCGCGCCCGCCCGTGCGGCAGCAGACGCCCGAGGGATGCCTCACGGCCGCGATCCGGATCCCCCTGCGGATCGTCGTCCTCGTCCTCGTCGTGCCGGTGCGGATGGTGTGGGACGTGTGCGTGGTGACCGGCCGGTTCCTGAGGGACACCGTGTTGCGGCCGTTGGGGCACGCGTCGCTGTGGCTCGCCGGGGCGGTCCTCGTCCGGCCGTGGGTGGCGCTGTGGCGCCACGCCGTCGTGCCGCTCGCCCAGGGGTTCGCGTGGCTCGGGTACCGGCTGCTGGTCGTGCCGGCGGTGTGGGTGTACCGGTACGCGCTGACACCCGCGGGGCACGCGATCGCCTGGGCGGCCAGCGGGATCCGGGCCGGAGCCGTCTGGCTGGCCGGCGGACTCGGGGCCGGCCTCGGGTGGCTGTACCGGTGGACGCTGGCGCCGTTCGGGCGGGGCATCGCCTGGCTGGCCAGGAGGATCGGGTCCGGGACCGCCGCCGTCGCGCTCGCGCTGTTCACGGCTCTGGCCTGGCTGGCGCGGTACCTCCTCGTCGTACCGGCCGGGTGGCTGTACCGGTATGCGCTGACCCCGGTGGGACACGCGCTCGCGTGGGCGGCCCGGGGAGCCGGGTGGCTCATACGGATGATCTTCACTGGGCTCTGGCTCGCGATCTACTGGACCGCACGCGTGCTGCTCGTGCTGCCCGCGCTCGCCGTGTGGCGATGGGTGCTCGTACCGGTCGGGCGGCTGCTCGCGGTCGTGGGCCGGGAACTCCGGGACGCCCTCGCCCACGCCTGGCGGGTGGCCGGGCACCTCTCGCGCGCCGTCGGACGGTTCCTGGCCGGCCTCCTGCGGTGGCTCCTCGTCGAGCCGGCGCTGTGGTCGTACCGGACCGTCCTCACGCCCGCCGGCCATGTGGTGCGGGACGCCCTGTGGAAGCCGGCCACGGCGGCCGCGCGCGCCGTGGGCCGCGCTTCCCGGCAGGCCTGGGCCACCGCCCGCGAGTCCGCCCGCCAGGCCCGCGCCGCCGTACGCTCGGCACTCCTCGGGCGGCCGGCGCAGCCGCGGCCCGTCCACGGGCGGGAACCGAGAGCCGCCGGGGCACGTACTCTTGGTAGAAGTACGACCGCTCTCACGAAGGACTGAACGACACTGGGCAAGCGACAGCCCGAAGGCCCGCCGCCCGCACCCGCGGTGCAGCGCATCCGACTGCGCTACACCAAGCGCGGCCGCCTCCGGTTCACCAGCCACCGTGACTTCCAGCGCGCCTTCGAGCGTGCGCTGCGCCGTGCCGAGGTGCCCATGGCGTACTCGGCGGGGTTCACGCCGCATCCGAAGGTGTCGTACGCCAATGCCGCACCCACCGGCACGGGCAGTGAGGCGGAATATCTGGAGATCGCGCTCACCGACGCGCGCGACCCGGAGAAGCTCAGGATCCTGCTCGACGAGTCGTTGCCCACCGGCCTCGACATCGTCGACGCGGTCGAGGCCCGGACCTCCGGGCTCGCCGACCGCCTCACGGCCTCCGTGTGGGAGCTGCGCCTGGACGGCGTGGACCCGGCGGACGCCGCGCGCGCGGTCGAGGCCTTCACGGCGGCGGACCTCGTCGAGGTCCAGCGCAGGACCAAGAACGGTCTGCGGACCTTCGACGCCCGGGCCGCAGTCGTCGACCTCACCGGCCGTGACGGACGGGACGCGGGCGACGGAGCCACCGGTTCCGGGACGCCCGGTTCCCGGCCCCTCGCCGGTGCCGGCTCCACCGGAGCGGCCGCCGCCGCGCCCCTTGCTGGGCCGACGGACCAGCCCTGTGCGATACTGCGGCTGGTTGTTCGGCACGTGACGCCTGCCGTACGACCCGACGACGTCCTGTCCGGTCTCCGCGCCGTGGCCGACCTGGCGCCGCCGGTCCCCGCAGCGGTGACCAGGCTGGCGCAGGGGCTGTTCGATGAAGAGACCGGCACGGTGACCGACCCGCTCGCGCCCGACCGCGAGGCAGCGCCGGCCCTCTCAACGGCCGAACCCACTGCCGCCGCGAAGGCGTCGGCGACGGTAGGTCCCGCGTAGGGACGGACGTCGTAGCGCCGCCCTCTGATCCGGGAGCCACCTGGGTCGGGCAGCGCACCGACCACAAGACTTTCGCCAGGCCGTACGCAACATGGCGTACGGAACCGGCGAGACAGGACACAGAAAGCTCCCGTGCGGCGCCCGCGCCCCGGACGGCGGCAGTCGCGCACGACGCGAGCCGCGGACGTCACCGGCCCCTGCCGGACCGGGCGCGGCGCCCGGGAGCCCGACGGGAGAAACCCCCGCATGCCCGAATCGATCGAATCCGCAGAGCCCGCGCAGGGCTCAGAGCAGAACACGCCGAGCGACACCCTGCCGCCGCGCCGTCGCCGCCGCGCCGCGTCCCGCCCCGCGGGACCGCCGTCGGCCGCCTCCGAGGCCGCCGCGGAGAGCACCGCTCCGGCCGTACCGGCCGCCGAGTCCGACGACCTCGCGTCCGCCGACGAGGTGGAGGAGACCGCCACGACCGCTGAGGTCGTCGCGGAAGCCGAGGCGGTTGCGCCCCCCGCTCGCACACGTCGTCGTGCGACCCGCCGGGCCTCCGCGCCCGTCGGCGCGCCCAAGGACACCGAGGCCGTCGAGGTCGTCGAGACCGTGGCGCCCGCCACCACCACCGCCGTGGCGGAGAGCGCCGAGACCACCGCCGTGGCCGTCGAGGAGGCGGCGCCCGCCGCCCGCCCGCGTCGTCGTGCGACCCGTCGTGCCTCCGCCCCGACCGGTGCGCCGCAGGCCGTGGAGGAGAGCGCCGCTGCGTCCGAGGCCGCCGTCGCCCCGGCCGAGGTTCCGGCCGCCGAGGCCCCGGCCGCCGTCGAGGAGGCGGCGCCCGCCGCCCGCCCGCGTCGTCGTGCGACCCGTCGTGCCTCCGCTCCCACGGGTGCGCCGCAGGCCGTGGAGGAGAGCGTCGCCGCACCCGAGGTGGTCGCCCCGGCCGAGGTTCCGGCCGCCGAGGCGCCCGCCGCCGTGGAAGAGGCGGCCCCCGCCGCCCGTACGCGTCGTCGTGCCACGCGGCGGGTGACCACTCCCGCCGGGACGCCCGAGAACGAGACCGCCGAGGCCGTCGCCGCCGGGGACACCGCGCCGAAGACCGTCGAGGCGCCCGTCGCCGAGACCGCGCCGGCCCTGCCCGTCCAGGAGGCTCCGGCCGCCGAGGCGGAGGACGGCGGCCCGCGCCGCGCCCGTCGCCGGTCGGCGCGCAAGGCAGCCGGCGGCTTCTCGGCGCCGCCCCCGCCGGTCGCCGAGGACGCGCCGTCCCGCCCGTCCCGGCCCGCCGTGGCCGTGTTCCAGGCGCCCGTCTTCACCGAGCCGATGTTCCAGACGCCGGAGCGGGCAGCCGCGCAGGCCGCCGCCGATGCGGAGACCGACACCGTGGAGGCCGAGGAGCCCGTCGAGACCGCCGACCTCGGCGGCTTCGCCGAGGAGGAGAACACCGGCGGGTCGCGCCGTCGCCGTCGCCGTCGGGGCGAGCCCGCCGCGGTCGAACAGCCCGCCGCCGTCGTGACCGAGGAGCCGGACGAGGCCGAGGACGCCGAGGAGCCCGAAGAGGCCGCCGAGGACGCCGGCGAGGGCGACGAGTACGGCGAGGAGGAGTCCACCGGTTCGCGCCGTCGCCGCCGCCGGGGCGGGCGCCGCCGTCGCCGCGGTGACGCGACCGACGCCGACGACGCCGCCGAGGGCGACGAACACGCCGCCGAACAGAGCGCGGAGGACGCCGAGGACACCGCCGAGCAGCTGGACGAGGACGCCGAGGACGAGGTCGACGAGCGCGAGGAGTCCGGCTCCAGCAGCAGCAGCAGCAGCCGTCGTCGCCGGCGCCGTCGCCGTCGCGCCGGTGACTCCGGCACCGAGGCCGAGGCGACGCCCGACGACCCCGAGCGCACGGTCGTCAAGGTCCGTGAGCCGCGGGAGCGGCGCGCCAAGGAGACCGAGTTCTCCGACGAGGTGCAGTCCATCAAGGGCTCCACCCGTCTGGAGGCCAAGAAGCAGCGCCGCCGCGAAGGCCGGGAGCAGGGGCGCCGCCGCGTCCCGATCATCACCGAGGCCGAGTTCCTCGCCCGCCGCGAGGCCGTCGAGCGCGTCATGGTCGTCCGCCAGAGCGGCGAGCGCACCCAGATCGGCGTCCTGGAAGACAACGTGCTCGTCGAGCACTACGTCAACAAGGAGCAGTCGACCTCGTACGTCGGCAACGTCTACCTCGGCAAGGTGCAGAACGTGCTGCCGTCGATGGAGGCCGCCTTCATCGACATCGGCAAGGGCCGCAACGCCGTGCTGTACGCCGGTGAGGTCAACTTCGAGGCGCTCGGCATGGCCAACGGGCCGCGCCGCATCGAGTCCGCCCTGAAGTCCGGCCAGTCGGTGCTCGTCCAGGTGACGAAGGACCCCATCGGCCACAAGGGCGCGCGTCTGACCAGCCAGGTCTCCCTGCCCGGCCGCTACCTGGTGTACGTCCCCGAGGGGTCGATGACCGGGATCAGCCGCAAGCTGCCCGACACCGAGCGGGCCCGGCTGAAGACCATCCTCAAGAAGATCGTCCCCGAGGACGCGGGCGTCATCGTGCGCACCGCCGCCGAGGGCGCGAGCGAGGACGAGCTGCGCCGTGACGTCGAGCGGCTGCAGGCGCAGTGGGAGGACATCCAGAAGAAGGCGAAGAACGGCAACGCGCCGACGCTGCTGTACGGCGAGCCGGACATGACCGTCCGTGTCGTCCGCGACATCTTCAACGAGGACTTCTCCAAGGTCATCGTCAGCGGCGAGGACGCCTGGGAGACCATCCACGGCTACGTCTCGCACGTGGCGCCCGACCTGGCCGAGCGGCTGCAGAAGTGGACCTCCGAGGTCGACGTCTTCGCGACGTACCGCATCGACGAGCAGCTGATGAAGGCGCTGGACCGCAAGGTGTGGCTGCCCAGCGGTGGTTCGCTGGTGATCGACAAGACCGAGGCCATGATCGTGGTCGACGTCAACACCGGCAAGTTCACCGGCCAGGGCGGCAACCTGGAGGAGACGGTCACCAGGAACAACCTGGAGGCGGCCGAGGAGATCGTGCGTCAGCTGCGGCTGCGCGACCTCGGCGGCATCGTCGTCATCGACTTCATCGACATGGTCCTGGAGTCCAACCGGGACCTGGTGCTGCGGCGCCTGCTGGAGTGCCTGGGACGCGACCGGACGAAGCACCAGGTCGCCGAGGTCACCTCGCTGGGCCTGGTCCAGATGACCCGCAAGCGGGTCGGCCAGGGCCTGCTGGAGTCCTTCTCCGAGACCTGTGTCCACTGCAACGGGCGCGGCGTGATCGTGCACATGGACCAGCCGACGGCCGTCGGCGGTGGCGGCAAGCGCCGTAAGCGCGGCCGTGGCGGCGCCGAGCACGACCACGACCACGACCAGGTGTCCGGGCACGAGACCGCCGAGCCGGTGGAGACCACCGGACAGGCCGAGGCCGAGGTGGCCGCCGAGGTCGCGGAGCCGGTGGCGCTGCCCGCCCCCGAGTTCGAGCCGGACGAGGAGCTGTACAGCAGCGTCGCCGAGGCCGAGGCGGCCGTCGGGCGGGGCCGTTCGCGGCGCCGCGCGACCCGGCGGGCGTCCGCGCCCTCGGGTGCGCCGAAGTACCGCGAGAGCGTGACCGGCGGCACCGTCTCCGAGGACCGTGCCCCGAAGCCGCGCGAAGCCGCCGAGGCGGAGCCCGTGGCGGTGGAGGACCCGGTCGTGGAGTCGCCGGCCGCCGAGAGCACCGAGGACGCCGCGCCCAAGGGCCGTACGCGTCGCCGGGCCACCCGGAAGGCCACCGCCCCGGCGGGCGCCCCGGCCGGAGCGGTGGCGGAGGAGACCGTGGTGACGGTCTCCGAGCCGGTCGTGGCCGAGACGACGGCGACGGTGTCCGAGCCGGTCGCGGCCGAGGAGGCCGCACAGCCCGAGGAGCCTGCCGCCGCCGAGAGCGCGGCTCCGGCGCGTCCGCGTCGGCGTGCGGTGCGCAAGGCGACGGCGCCCACGGCGTCGGCGGAGGCGGCCGTGGTCGTGGTCCCGTCGGCGTCCGCCGAGGACGCGGTCGTGACCCCGGCCGAGGAGGCCGCCGCGGCGCCGGTCGAGGAGGCCGCCGCGGTCACCGAGGAGACCGCGGCAGAGGCGCCCGCCAAGAAGACGGCGGCGCGCAAGACGGCCAAGAAGGCGACGGCGAAGAAGGCCGCCACGAAGAAGACGGCGGCGGCCAAGAAGACGGTCGCGAAGAAGGCCACGGCCAAGAAGGCGGCCACGACGAAGAAGACGGCCGCGAAGAAGACCACGGTGGCCGCCGAGCAGTCGTCGGCCACGGTCACGGCCTCGACCGACGAGGGCTGAGCCCGGGCGGACGTGCGGTCCGCTTCTGCCGGTGCCCCTGCCGGGTGGGAGACCACCCGGCAGGGGCACCGGCATGCGGGGCGCCGGTGGTTGAGGGGAGAGCAACTTCACGCAGGGGCGCGCGGATCCGGGGTCGGGGCGGCACGGGGACGGCCGCGCCGGCACGGGGTGCGGTGGTGTGCGGCGAGCCCGGGCCCGGCCGGGAAACGGCTGCTCGGGGGCGGTGAGACGTCGCTCACGCGGCGGGCGAGGGGCTCGGTTTGACCCCTTCGGGCGTGGCCCCGTAACCTTGGCCGTCGGCGTGTCCGTAGGTAGAGACGCGTCACATCCCCGTAAACCTCATTCCTTCCGCGCGCCGGGCGCCGTGGGAGAGGCCGTTCGTATGTCGGACGGCTGGACTGCGGGGGTGCCGTTCCGGAGCGAGAGAGTGAGATCCGCGTGTACGCCATCGTGCGCAGCGGTGGTCGCCAGCACAAGGTTGCTGTCGGCGACATCGTTGAGGTTGACAAGATTTCCACCGCCAGTGTCGGCGACACGGTCGAGCTCTCGACCCTGCTCGTCGTCGACGGCGACGCTGTGACCAGCGACCCGTGGGTGCTGGCCGGCATCAAGGTCCAGGCCGAGGTCGTGGACCACCACAAGGGCCAGAAGATCGACATTCTGCGCTACAAGAACAAGACCGGCTACCGCCGTCGTCAGGGCCACCGCCAGCAGTACACGGCGATCAAGGTCACTGAGATCCCCGCGGCTGCGAAGTAAGGGACTGAGGAGACATGGCACACAAGAAGGGCGCATCGTCCACCCGGAACGGTCGCGACTCCAACGCTCAGCGGCTCGGCGTGAAGCGCTTCGGCGGTCAGCTCGTCAATGCCGGTGAGATCCTGGTCCGCCAGCGCGGCACGCACTTCCACCCGGGCTCGGGTGTCGGCCGCGGCAAGGACGACACGCTGTTCGCGCTGAACGCCGGTGCGGTCGAGTTCGGCACCAGCCGTGGTCGCAAGGTCGTCAACATCGTTCCGGCCGCCTGAGTCTTCCGACTCGCCCGGTCTTCGCGACCAAGGCTTCCGTAGAGCGATTCGTCGAGGCGGACCTCACTTCTCGTACGGGATTCCGTACGGGAAGCGGGTCCGCCTTTGACGTGTTACAGGTAAGACATTTCCGAACACCACGCACAGCGCGTATCTGGAGGCACCCACCATGACCACCTTCGTGGACCGCGTCGAGCTGCATGTCGCCGCGGGTAACGGAGGCCACGGCTGTGCCTCCGTCCACCGGGAGAAGTTCAAGCCGCTCGGCGGCCCCGACGGCGGCAACGGCGGCCGGGGCGGCGACGTCATCCTGACCGTCGACCAGTCGGTGACGACTCTCCTCGACTACCACCACTCCCCGCACCGCAAGGCCACCAACGGCAAGCCCGGCGAGGGCGGCAACCGGTCGGGCAAGGACGGGCAGGACCTGGTCCTTCCCGTGCCGGACGGCACGGTCGTGCTGGACCGGCAGGGCAACGTCCTCGCCGACCTCGTCGGCCACGGCACCTCCTTCGTCGCCGCGCAGGGCGGCCGGGGCGGCCTCGGCAACGCGGCCCTCGCCTCCGCCCGCCGCAAGGCGCCCGGCTTCGCGCTGCTCGGCGTGCCCGGCGACATGGGCGACATCGTCCTGGAGCTGAAGACCGTCGCCGACGTGGCGCTGGTCGGCTACCCGAGCGCGGGCAAGTCCTCGCTGATCTCGGTGCTGAGCGCGGCCAAGCCGAAGATCGCGGACTACCCCTTCACCACCCTCGTCCCCAACCTGGGCGTGGTGACGGCCGGCGAAACGGTCTACACGATCGCCGACGTCCCCGGACTGATCCCCGGCGCGAGCCAGGGCAAGGGCCTGGGCCTGGAGTTCCTGCGCCACGTCGAGCGCTGCAGCGTCCTCGTCCACGTCCTCGACACCGCCACGCTGGAGTCCGACCGCGACCCCGTCTCCGACCTCGACATCATCGAGGAGGAGCTGACGCAGTACGGCGGCCTCGACAAGCGGCCCCGGATCGTCGTCCTCAACAAGATCGACGTGCCCGACGGCAAGGACCTCGCCGAGATGGTGCGGCCGGACCTGGAGGCCCGTGGCTACCGGGTCTTCGAGGTGTCCGCCGTCGCCCACACGGGTCTGCGGGAGCTGTCGTTCGCGCTCGCCGACCTCGTGGGCCGGTCGCGTGCCGCCAAGCCGAAGGAGGAGGCGACGCGGATCGTCATCCGGCCCAAGGCCGTCGACGACGCGGGCTTCACGGTCGTGCGGGAGGAGGACGGGCTGTTCCGCGTCCGGGGCGAGAAGCCGGAGCGCTGGGTCCGTCAGACCGACTTCAGCAACGACGAGGCGGTGGGTTACCTCGCCGACCGCCTGAACCGCCTGGGCGTCGAGGACGAGCTGATGAAGGCGGGCGCCCGCTCCGGCGACGGCGTCGCCATCGGACCCGAGGACAACGCGGTCGTCTTCGACTGGGAGCCGACCGTCATGGCCGGCGCGGAGATGCTCGGCCGCCGCGGCGAGGACCACCGCTTCGAGGAGCCCCGCCCAGCCGTCACGCGTCGCCGTGACCGCCAGGCGGCGCGGGACGAGCTCCAGAAGGAGTACGACGACTTCGAGCCGTTCTAGGTCTGCCGCCGGGCAGATCCCGCGCACCGCACACGCCGAAGGGCCCCGGATCTCTCCGGGGCCCTTCGGCGTGTGCGGTCGGCGTGTCCCTAGGCGAGTGCCTCGCTCGGCTCGCCCTCGGTGAGTTCGTCGCCGGCCTCGCGGGGCGACGGCATGTCGTTGACGATGCGCGACTCCATCCGCTTGCGGCGGTCGTCGGCCTTGGCGCAGAGCGCCTTCACCGCGGAGCCGAAGCGGACCAGCGACGGCGGGTCGGAGGGACCCAGCAGCTGCTCCTTGAGGTCGGCGCGGGCCTTGGCGAAACCGTCCTTCTCGGGGTTGCGGACCGCGTCGAGGAGAGCGGGGACACCGTCCGCCGCGGGTGTCAGGACGACACCCGCGGAGACCGTCGGGAAGGCCGCGCGGAACGCCGCCTCCGGCAGCCCGGACGTGTTCGCGACCGAGTACGGCTTCTCACTGGAGAGCCAGTCGGAGACCACCGAGGAGACATCGCTGATCAGCAGGTCCGACACGTTGAAGCACGCGAAGATCGCGGGCCGCGCCTCGGTCACGATGCCGTGCTCCCACTCCGGGAACGACGCCCAGTACGCCTTCTCCCAGGCGAGCCTCGCCTCGAAGATCGCCGCCTCGCGGTCCCCGCTGGGCGTGCCCTGCAGCAGCATCCGCTCCATCTCGTCCGCGCTGACCCGGAACGACGTGGAGGTCAGCCGGTCCAGCTCGGCCGCGCGGCGGGCGAGCTCGGCAGCCGCCTCCGCCCCCGGCCGCGCGCCCGAGCGCTTGGCGTTGGCCTCGCGGATCATCGCCTTGATGCGCTCGTTGGCCACACCCGCGCGCGGGTCGACCGAGCCGGTCATCGGGTGCGGCTTGTAGAGCAGCCGTACCTTGTCGTCGGCGAGGAGCCCCCGGACGATGTTCTCGCCGGCCAGCACCACGGACGTGTTGCCCGGGTTGCCGTCCCAGCCCTCCCAGGTGGGGGCGTACAGGACGGTGGTGTACGTGCCGGTCGGCGGGCCCGCGTACGGGCGGATCGGCGCCAGCTGCGGCCGGCCGACCTCGACGATGTCCTTGTCCTCGACGCCGACCTCGGCGAGCGCGTACCGCTCGCGCGCCGCGGGACCGGCGACCCACACCTCGTCGTACGCCTTCGCGTACGGGTTGCACGAGGAAAGCTTGTCGCTCTCGCCGTGGTTGATGAAGGCGTGCTTGACGGTGGGGATGCGCAGCACCTGGGAGGTCTTCGCGGCGTTGGCCGGGTGCAGCATCATCTTCAGCGTCGAGGTCTCCAGCGAGAACATCGTGGCGACCTTCGGGAAGCAGATGATCGGCACGTCCGTCGCGTCGATCTTCTGGACCATGAAGCGCTCGCGCAGCACGATCAGCGGCTTCTCCAGCTGCGAGAGCGTGGAGAGCCACATGTTGGCCTGGTACGCCGACGTCGTACCGCCGGAGAAGTACATCGCGGTCGTCGGCCGGTAGTCGGCGAGCCACGCGTCCAGCCACTCCATGACCTGCTCGTCGTTCTTCGCGCGCTTCTTCGGCAGCAGCCAGGTCGCGAGGTGGACGGTGCCCGCGACGAGGAGGGTGAGACCGGCGCCGAGGCCGACGCCGCCCCAGGTGGCGTCCCGCGTGGCCGCGGTGAGCACCAGACCGGCCGTGATCGGCAGCGAGAAGGTCAGCAGCCGGTGGGCCTGGCGACGGGCCAGGATGCGCGGCGGCGCGGCCGTCAGGCGCAGCGCGGAGGCGTCGATGTTGCGGGTCACGATCGGCAGCGTCCGGCTGCGGCGCACGAGCACCGAGACGGCCTGGCAGGCGAAGTGCACCACGTAGAAGAGGAGGAGGCCGACCAGGAGCGGTGCCTGCTCGCGCAACGGGTCGATCCCGTCGATGCGCAACAGCCCCACCAGGATCAGCATGTCGCGCATCAGCTGGCGCACCAGCGCGTCGAAGCGGATCTTGCCCAGCGGTGCCAGCAGTCCGGGATCCCGGTACTGCAGGAACGTGTCCAGGAGAAGGCCCGCCGCGCTCGCGGCGACGAACACGGGAATGTTCGGCAGCAGCGCGGAAACGATCTGGGCCGTGAAGAGCGCGAACATCGCGAACAGCGCGGAGAGCTGCGCGACGCGGCGGGTTGGGAGGCCTGCGGAGGGCACGGGCTGGGCTCCTGCGGAGGGGGTGACGGACAAGAGGGGGAGGGTGACTCCGGGGGCGGCCTGCGGAAGGCCGATCCCTGACCGTATGACCTAGGGAGGCCGAGGAGCAATCTGCCGTGGGAACAATCACCGGCAGTCGGACATAACGCACGCAACCTGGGGTGCTGCACGAGCATCTTCCCCCAAGGGCCCACCGCCGGACCGCCGCCCTCCGCCCCGGGAAGCCCTGGAGGCCGCCGCCCTCCCTCCCCCGGTGCCCGCGCCGTCCGCCCCCGGCTCCCCGCGCCGTCCGCCCCTCGAAATGAGGACGCGTCCGGTCCGCCCGCTCCCGTAGATTGCGAAGTGCACACACCGGGCTGTTCGGAGCATTGGGGATAGGCGTGTCAGCGGCAAGGCAGGCAGTGGCGGAGGCGCACCGGATCGTCGTCAAGGTGGGCTCCTCGTCACTGACGACGGCGTCCGGCGGCCTCGACGCGGACCGGGTGGACGCCCTGGTGGACGTCCTCGCCAAGGCCCGCAGCGGGGGAGAGCGGGAGGTCGTGCTGGTCTCCTCCGGCGCCATCGCCGCCGGGCTCGCGCCGCTGGGCCTGCGCCGCCGGCCCAAGGACCTCGCCCGCCAGCAGGCCGCCGCCAGCGTCGGCCAGGGCCTGCTCGTGGCCCGCTACACGGCCTCCTGCGCCCGCTACGGCATCCGCGTCGGCCAGGTGCTCCTCACCTCCGACGACATGAGCCGCCGCGCCCACCACCGCAACGCCTCCCGCACCCTCGACAAGCTCCTCGCGATGGGCGCGCTGCCGGTCGTCAACGAGAACGACACCGTCGCCACGGACGAGATCCGCTTCGGCGACAACGACCGCCTCGCCGCCCTCGTCGCCCACCTCGTCCGGGCGGACCTGCTGGTCCTGCTGTCGGACGTGGACGGCGTGTACGACGGGGACCCCGCCAAGCCCGGCACGTCGCGGATAGCGGAGGTACGGGGGCCCGAGGACCTCGCGCACGTGGAGATCGGCAGCGCCGGCAAGGCGGGCGTGGGCACCGGCGGCATGGTCACCAAGGTCGAGGCCGCCTCGATCGCCACAGGCGCGGGCATCCCCGTGGTCCTGACCAGCGCCGTCCACGCGGCGGACGCGCTCGGCGGCCGCGACACGGGCACCTACTTCCACCCCACCGGCAGACGGTCCGCCGACCGGCTGCTGTGGCTCCAGCACGCCTCCACCCCGCAGGGCGCGCTCATCCTCGACGACGGGGCCGTCCGCGCGGTCGTCGAGCGCCGCACATCGCTGCTGCCGGCCGGCATCGGCGGCGTCGAGGGCGACTTCACCGCCGGTGACCCCGTGGAACTGCGTGACGGCACGGGCCGGGCGGTCGCCCGCGGCCTCGTGAACTTCGACGCCAAGGAGATCCCCCGGCTGATCGGCCGCTCGACCCGGGAACTGGCGCGCGAGCTGGGTCCCGCGTACGAACGAGAGGTCGTACACAGGGACGACCTCGTCCTCCTGCACCCCTGACCAGCGGCCCCGTGGAGGGAGCAGAGCACGGCCCCCCGCGGTGCACGTTCCGTAAAACCGCCACACGAAGCCCCTGAGCCTGCTCAACTTTGACGCAGGGAGATTCCGCACGACCTGTTGCGAAGCTCGAAATCGTTGCGAAGGAGGCCGTCGTGAGACGAGTGCGCCCCGGGGCCGCGGCGTCCCGCGGTGGTGGTCCCTCCCGTGCGGTCGGCGAGGAGCGCAAGCTCACCAGCGTCGCCGCCTCGGACACCTACGAGGGCGAGAGCGCCGAGAAGCCGCAGGACCTGCCCCGGCTGTGGCACGTCACGCTGAGCGTCTCCGGGGCCGAGGCCCCCCTCAAGGAGGTGCGGCGCGGCCTGGAACAGCTCGCCCACGACCACCCCTTTCTGCTGACCAGCCGCTACGCCGACGACCACGCCGAGATCCGCTACTGGGAGGAGGCCCGCGACCTCCACGACGCGGCCGCCGTCGCCCTGCGCCTGTGGGGCGAGCACCGCCGGACGGCCGGGCTGCCGCCCTGGGAGATCGTCGGCCTGGAGGTCATCGACCGCCAGACGTACCACCAGCGGATCGCCGAGGGGTACGGGTCGCCCCCGGCGACACCCGTAGGGGTCCACCCCTTCTGACCACCCCGCGGCCTCGCGGCCCGGAAGGGGAGCCCGGCCCGCCGCCGGGGCGCCCCGCGCGGGGTGTCTCGCGGTTCGGACCACGCACTGAACCCCTCCGCCGGGCGCACTACCCTTCCTGTATGACCTCGCTCTCTCCGTACGACTCCATGACGCCGGTCACTCGGGCCGCCTACCGCGCCAAGGCCGCAGCCGCCGACCTCGCGCCGCTCCCGCGCGCCGAGAAGGACGACGCGCTGCTCGCCATCGCCGACGCGCTGGAGGTCCGTACGAGCGACGTCGTCGAGGCCAACGCCAAGGACATCGAGCGGGCCCGTGCGGCGGGCACCAGCGAGGCCATCATCGACCGGCTGACGCTCACCCCGGAACGGATCCGCGCCATCGCCGCCGACGTCCGGGACGTGGCCGCGCTGCCCGACCCGGTCGGCGAGGTCGTCCGCGGCTCCACCCTCCCCAACGGCATCGACCTGCGCCAGGTCCGCGTCCCCCTCGGCGTCGTCGGCATCATCTACGAGGCCCGCCCGAACGTGACCGTGGACGCGGCCGCCCTCTGCCTGAAGTCCGGCAACGCGGTCCTGCTGCGCGGCTCGTCCTCCGCCTACGAGTCCAACGCCGCCCTCGTCCGGGTCCTGCGCGACGCCGTCGGCGGCGCGGGCCTGCCCGCCGACGCCATCCAGCTCGTCCCCGGTGACAGCCACGACTCCGTCCGCGAGCTGATGCGCGCCCGCGGCCTGGTCGACGTGCTCATCCCGCGCGGCGGCGCCTCCCTGATCCGCACGGTCGTCGAGGAGTCCATCGTCCCGGTGATCGAGACCGGTACGGGCAACTGCCACGTCTACGTCGACGCCGGCGCCGACCTCGACACGGCCATCGAGATCCTCATCAACTCCAAGGCCCACCGCGTCAGCGTCTGCAACGCCGCCGAGACCCTCCTCGTCCACCAGGACATCGCCCCCGAGTTCCTGCCCCGCGCCCTCGACGCACTCGCCGACGCGGGCGTGACGGTGCACGCCGACGAGCGCGTCCTCGCCTACGCCAAGGAGAGCCGGGCCACGGTCGTCGAGGCCACCACGGAGGACTGGGAGACCGAGTACCTGTCGTACGACATCGCCGCCGCCGTCGTCGACTCGCTCGACCGGGCCGTGGAGCACATCCGGCTCTGGAGTTCCGGCCACACGGAGGCGATCGTGACCACCTCCCAGCAGGCCGCCCGCCGCTTCACCCAGCTGGTCGACTCCACGACGGTCGCCGTCAACGCCTCGACCCGGTTCACCGACGGCGGTCAGTTCGGTTTCGGCGCCGAGATCGGCATCTCCACGCAGAAGCTGCACGCCCGGGGCCCGATGGGCCTGCCCGAGCTGACCAGCACGAAGTACATCGTCACCGGCGACGGACACATCCGCCGCTAGCCGGACGCGGGCCCCCGGCGTGCCGGACCGTTCCCGCGATCGGCCCGGCCACCCGGTCGGCGGAACGGATGAATTTCCTTACCGTCTGCCCAAATTGACCACCCCGGTCTACTCTGGAACCGTGCCGGAGGACGTGGGGGGCACGCCGTTCCCTGACGGCTGGGAGCCCGACGACGACCGCGACCGCGGGGGTATGGACGAAGAGTTCGCCTCCGTGGTCTTCGACGAGGACTTCGTACGGTCCGCCGTGGTCCATGAGCCGACCGCGGTCGAGCGCCTGCTCGCGGCCGCGGAGGCCCGCGCCGCGGCCCAGGAGGCCGAGGCCCGCCGCTCACGCTCCAGAGGGGTGCACGGCGACGACGACCGCTACGGCGACGGCTTCGGCCCGCATTTCGGCCACGGCCGCGACGACGACCTGGACGACCTCGACGACCCCGAGGTCCTGGAGGCCCGCTACGGCGCCGACGGGGCCTACGGCAGGCCGTACGGCAAGCAGACCCGCTGGCACCGGCCCGTCGCCTGGATCCTCGCCCTCGTGATGGGCATCGGCATGGTCGCGCTGGCCTTCACCGCCGTCTACCGGGGCTCCTCCTCCGGCCGCGGCGAACGGATCCCGCCCCCCGCCACCACCGGCGTCGAGCAGGGCATCCCGACCGGCCCCTCCGCCTCCGCGGACTTCTCCCGGCCGGCGGTGTCCGCGGACCCCCGCACCCCCTGAAAACAGGGCCTCCGCCGGGCCCGGAGGACGGCCCGCCCCGTATGGGCGAACCTGGTGAGGACCTGTCAGAAGTTGTCGTGTACCGACGCGTTTACCGAAGCTCCCCAAGACCTACTCTCAAGGTATGGGCGGGCCAGGAAACCCACCTGAGGGGACTCCTGAGGGCGCCCCCGGCGGTGGAGAGGACGAATACCGATCCGTCGTCTTCGACGAGTCGTTCGTCCGCGCTGCCCGCATCCAGGAGTTCTCCGCCCACGAGCGCCTCTCCGACCACGCCCCCGCCGTCCGGCGCCGCCCAGCCGTCCGCCGCGGCCTCTCCCGGCAGGTCCTGGTCCTCGTGCTGCTGGTCGCCCTCGCCTTCGGCACCGCGATCTACATGGGCGTCCGCCACCCGTACGACACCCCGGCCGCCAAGCCCACCGAGCCACTGCGGATGACCGTGATCCCGCTGTCCCCGCAGTCCGCCGTGCCCGGCGCCGAGAACGCCGAGACGCTGTACGCGCACAGCCCGGCCGCCCAGTTCCGGATCGGCGCCGAGGGCATCACGATGCCGGCCACCCGGCGCACCGCCCACTTCACCGACAGCCAGGTCGTCGCCGCGCTGACCATCGCCAAGGAGTACCTGGTCGCCTCCGCACTCGACCCGGAGGTGCTCGGCGGCACCACCGTCCAGCCCGTGCGACGGCTGCTGGACTCCGAGCAGCTCGACCAGTTCCAGCAGAGCTTCGACCGTCCGACGGCCGACGGACGGCACGCGCCCACCGGCTGGCTCGTCCGCTTCGACCCGTCCCGCGCGACACTCGCCGACCACCGGATCCGTGTCCAGGGCACCCTCCAGGCCGCCGAGTTCGACTCCGGCACCCTGGAGGTCGTCGCCGCCCACACCCTGGTGTACGCGCTGCGGCCACCCGGCCAGAAGGCCGACGCCGACGCCTCGCTGTTCACCGTCCGGCGCGAGCTGCACTTCCGCTTCGACCAGGACGACCTGCGCACCCACCAGGTCGAGGTCGTCGTCTCCTACGTCCAGGCCGGGCCGCTGGCCTGCGCCGACGACACCACGAACCATCTGCGCCCCCTCCTCGCCGGTCAGACCGCCAAGGCGGGCGGCCCCTCCGCGGGCACCGACCCGTACGGCACGGGCGCCGCCACGGCCCTCTGCGGCACCCTCGCGCGGAGCGCCCAGCCGAAGGTGTGAGCCACATGCGGGTGGGGCCGGCCGCGCGGTTCGCGCGGCCGGCCCCACCCACCGGCAGTGCTGCCGTGCGTCACTCCTCGTCGCGGCGCCTGTCCTCCGTGGCGGTGTCCGTGCCGCCGCCCCGGCCCTCGTCGGTGGCCGTGCCACCACCGCCGCGCGTGGCGTTGCCGAAGCCGCGGCGGACCCGGCCGCCGAGGTCGCCCGCGCCGCCCGCGATGTCGGTGACCAGCTTCATCAGCGGGTCCTTGGAGTTCTTCACACTGCTCGTGTAGTGCGAGGCCGACTCACGGAAGGAGTCGGTCACCGAGGTGTCCTTGTCCTCGCTGCGCCGCGGGTAGTGCCCGTCCATGATCCGCTGGTAGTCGCGGGACTCGGCCCACTTCTTCAGCTCGGCCGCGCGCACGGCGGTGAAGGGGTGCGAGCGGGGCAGCACGTTGAGGATCTTGAGGACGGAGTCGCGCAGGTCGCCTCCGGCCTCGTACTCCTCGGCCTGCGCGAGGAACGCGTCCACGTTCATCTCGTGCAGGTGGTTGCCGCCCGCGATCTTCATCAGACCGCGCATCGACGCCTGGACGTCCTGCCCGACCAGAAGACCCGCGCGGTCGGCGGACAGCTCCGACTTGCGGAACCACTCGCGCAGCCCGGTCACGATCGCCATGATCGCGAGGTTCCCCAGCGGGATCCAGGCGATCTTCACGGCGAGGCTCGTCAGGAAGAGCAGTATCGTGCGGTACACCGAGTGCCCGGAGAGCGCGTGGCCCACCTCGTGCCCGATGACGGCCCGCATCTCCTCCTCGTCGAGCAGCTCGACGAGCCCGGTGGTGACGACGATGATCGGCTCGTCCAGGCCGATGCACATCGCGTTCGGCTGCGGGTCCTGGTTCACGTACATCGGCGGGACCTTCTCCAGGTCCAGGATGTAGCACGCGTCCCGCAGCATGTCGTTGAGGTGGGTGAACTGCTGGTCCGAGACCCGTACGGAGTCGGACAGGAACAGCAGCCTGAGGCTGCGCTCCGGCAGCAGGCCGCTGAGTGCCTTGAACACGGTGTCGAAGCCGCTGAGCTTGCGCAGCGCCACCAGCGCCGAGCGGTCCGCGGGGTGTTCGTACGCCCGGGAGGAGATCCCCTCGAAGCGCCTGCGCTGCCTGCTCGGCACGTTCTCGCGCCCGTTCTGCTCGTGGCTGTCTTCCGGCATGTTTCCCCCATGCGTCTGTTTGCCCAAGTTGCCCCCGAAGCGGGGTCCAGCCTAGGCGGAGTTACCGTGGCAGGGCATCAACCGTAAGGAGCGATCTCATGGGGCATCTCCCGCACCTGACCGCGTCCGCCTGGCTCACCGAGGCCGCTGACGCCGCCGCGAAGGAACAGGGAGCCGGCAACCTGCTGCGTGTGGTGCTGATCGTGATGGTCCTGGGCTCCGTCCTGATGGCGTGGTTCCTGCTGCGGGGATACAAGCGGGACGACTGACGCCCGCCGACGGGAAGGACGTCACGCGCGCGCGAACGGTTGCTCGCACGCGGAGTACGCGCCCGGCGCCGCCCGCGTTCACTCCTGGGCGGAGTCGGCGTGATCGCGGCGAAGGCTCCCGCTTACGATGGGCGGGTCTTCATCCCGATCCCACCACCGGATAGGTCACGCCGACGATGAGCTTCCACAGCACCGCTGCCGACTTGGTCACTTTCGCCGCCGAGGGCGGCGGGGAGCACGGCGGCAACCACGAGAGCCTGAGCCCCTACCTGACCGGCGGCGGAGCCTTCTTCGCCCTGATGCTGCTGCTGTGGATCACCACCCGTTTCAACCGCGATCGCTAATCCGCGCAAAAAGACGTTCGAACGGTGCGTGTCGGCCGGGCCGGTAGGCTCTCCACGCATGGGAGAGCAGGACATGCCTACCGGTCCCGAGCACGACAAGGCGGCGGACCAGGCGCACGACACCGCGGACGGCCGGGCCGGCAGCGCCCCCGGCGCACCGGGAAACCGTCCATCTGCACCCGGCCGCCGCCGTCTCGGCGTCATGGGCGGAACGTTCGACCCGATCCACCACGGGCACCTCGTGGCGGCCCAGGAGGTCGCCGCGCGGTTCGGTCTCGACGAGGTCGTGTTCGTGCCGACCGGCCAGCCGTGGCAGAAGTCGCACCAGTCGGTCTCGGCGGCCGAGGACCGCTATCTGATGACGGTCATCGCCACGGCCGAGAACCCTCATTTCTCCGTGAGCCGCATCGACATCGACCGCAAGGGCCTCACCTACACCATCGACACCCTGCGCGAACTGCACGAGCTGAACGCGGACTCGGACCTCTTCTTCATCACCGGCGCCGACGCGCTCGGCCAGATCCTCACCTGGCGCGACGCCGAGGAGCTCTTCTCCCTCGCGCACTTCATCGGGGTCACCCGTCCGGGGCACACCCTGGCCGACCCGGGCCTGCCCGCGGGCGGGGTCTCGCTGGTCGAGGTGCCCGCACTGGCCATCTCCTCCACGGACTGCCGTGCGAGAGTCGCCAAGGGCGATCCCGTCTGGTACCTGGTGCCGGACGGTGTGGTGCGCTACATCGACAAGCGGCAGCTGTACCGCGGCGAGTGAGCCGAGAGGGGCACCGGTGAACGACCGATACGACGCCGGCTACGGAGGCGACCAGGCTTACGAACTCGTCGGCTACGACGAGTTCGGGCAGCCGGTGTACCGGCAGGTGCCCGCCCAGCCGGTGTCTCAGCAACAGGCGTACGACCCCTACGGGACGCAGGTCCCCCAGGGGTACGGCCAGGGCTACGGCTACGACCCGTACGCCACCGGTCAGGTCCAGCAGCATCCCGCCCAGGGGTACGGCACGGGCTACGACCCGGGTCAGCACGCACCCGCGCCCGCCTACGACCCGTACGACCCCTACGGGCAGACCGCCGTCACCGGCCTGCAGACGCCCGTCACCGGACAGAGCGCCTACATCCCGCAGCAGTCGGCGCCGCCCGGGACCGCCGAGGAGAGCGGGCCGCGGGCCGACGACGCCTTCCCGGACCGGAACCCGGCCGGCACGGACGCCACGGGACGGGAGCACACGGGACGGGACGGGGACGGACGGGACTCCGCCGGACCGGACTCGGCCGGACCGGACTACCGCACCGAGCAGTTCGCCTTCGTCGAGGAGCCCGACGGTGACTCCGAGGACGTCATCGACTGGCTGAACTTCACCGAGAACCGCACCGAGCGCCGCGAGGAGGCCAAGCGGCGGGCCAAGAGCCGACTGGTCGCCCTGGTGGTGGTCCTCGCCCTCGTCGCGGTCGGCGGGGTCGGCTGCCTGTGGTGGGCGGGCATGCTGCCCGGCTCCTCCCCGGACCAGCGGACCGGCACCACGACCTCGGCGGCCGCCCAGAAACGGGACGTGATCGTCGTCCACCTGCACGACACCAAGGGGGGCGGCACCTCCACGGCGCTGCTCGTGAACAACACCACCACCGAGCGGGGCGCCACCGTCCTGATCCCCAACGCCCTCGCCCTCACCGCCGACGACGGCACCACGACCACCCTCGCCAAGTCCGTCGACGACGACGGCTCCTCCGGCACCCGTGACGCGCTCGACACCGTCCTCGGCACCGACATCGAGGGCACCTGGCGGCTGGACACCCCCTACCTGAACAACCTCGTCGGGCTCGTCGGCAACATCGACATCGACACGAACGCGAACGTGCCCGACCCCGAGGCGAAGAAGAAGGGGGCGGCCCCCCTCGTCACCAAGGGCAAGGCGCAGACCCTCAGCGGCAAGATGGCCGTCGCCTACGCCACCTACCGGGCGTCCGGCGAGTCGCAGGACGCGCAGCTCAAGCGGTTCGGGCAGGTCATGCGGGGTGTCCTGCGCAAGCTGTCGTCCGACGCGCAGGCCGCCACGGTCACCGTGCAGACGCTGGCCCAGATCCTCGACCCCTCGCTGAGCGACAAGGACCTCGGGACCTTCCTCGCCAAGCTCGCCGACCATGCCAAGGGCGGCGACTACGCGACCGAGCTGCTGCCCGTCCAGCAGGACGGCACGCTCAGGGCCGAGGACTCCGACAGCGTGGTCAAGGACCTGCTCGGCGGCGCCGCGAAGAGCCCCGACGCCGGGGACGCCGTCCGCGTCGGCATCCGCAACGCCACCGGCGAGAAGGACGCCACCGAACAGGCCCGCGTGGTCGTCCTCAACGGCGGCTACACCTTCCTCGACGCCGGCACGACCGCCACCCCCGAGGCCGCCTCCCGGGTCACCTACTCCGACGCGTCCCGCAAACAGGACGCCGTCGAGGTCGCCAAGACCCTCGGCCTCCCGGCCGGCGCCGTGAAGAAGGGCGAGACCACCTCCAACGCCGACGTCTCGGTCGTACTCGGCCAGAACTACGAGACGACCGGCCCGGGCGGGACGACGGGAACCACCGGCGCGACGGGCACGACAGGCGCCACAGGAACCACGGGCACGACGGGAACGACCGGGACCACGGGCTGACCACACCGGGCCGACCCCGTCGGCATGATCGACATCAGGCCCCGGAGCCGCCGCACCGGCGTCGTTGCGGGGCCTGATCGATTAACACGTGGGGCGGCGCCGGTGGGCCGTGAGACCCTTGGGGTAGCCCGTGAGGGTTCCTGACCGACGACCGAAAGCCGCGTAGTGACCGCCACCGACCGCTCCCTCGAGCTCATCAACACCGCCGCGCAGGCGGCCGCCGACAAGCTCGCGCACGACGTCATCGCGTACGACGTCAGCGATGTGCTGTCCATCACGGACGCCTTCCTGCTCGCCTCCGCGCCCAACGACCGCCAGGTCAAGTCGATCGTCGACGAGATCGAGGAGCGGCTGAACAAGGAGCTCGGCGCCAAGCCGGTCCGCCGCGAGGGCGACCGCGAGGCCCGCTGGGTACTGCTGGACTACGTCGACATCGTCGTGCACGTCCAGCACAGCGAGGAGCGGGTCTTCTACGCCCTGGAGCGGCTCTGGAAGGACTGCCCCGAGCTGGAACTGCCCGCCGACGCCAAGGCCACCCGGGGCAAGGGCGAGGAGCACGCCAAGCTGCGCGCCGCCGAGGAGGACGCCGAGCTGGATGAGGAGCTGCGGTGACCGCGGGCACCGACGCGGCCGCACGCAAGGGGAAGGGCCGCCGCCTCATCCTCTGGCGGCACGGCCAGACCTCGTGGAACGTGGAGCGCCGCTTCCAGGGCACCACGGACGTCGAGCTGACCGAGACCGGCCTCGGACAGGCCCGCCGCGCCGCCCGGCTGCTCGCCTCCCTGGGGCCCGACGCGATCGTCGCCTCCGACCTGCGGCGTGCCGCCGACACGGCCGCCGAGCTGGCCGCGCTCACCGGCCTGGAGGTCAGCCACGACGAGGGCCTGCGCGAGACCTACGCGGGCGTCTGGCAGGGGCTCACCCACGACGAGATCATCGCCCGGCACGGCGAGGAGTACGCCGCGTGGAAGCGCGGCGAGCCCATCCGCCGCGGCGGCGGCGAACTGGAGACCGAGGTCGCCGACCGCGCCGCCCCCGTGGTGCTCCGGCACGCCGACAAGCTCCCGGAGAGCGGCACGCTCGTCGTCGTCAGCCACGGCGGCACCATCCGCACCACCATCGGGCGTCTCCTCGGTCTGGAGCCCCGCCACTGGGAGAGCCTCGGCGGCCTCTCCAACTGCTGCTGGTCCGTCCTCGGCGAGGGCGCCCGCGGCTGGCGGCTTCTGGAGCACAACGCCGGCACGCTGCCCGAGCCGGTGCTCGGCGACGACGACTGACTCCCGTACGCGGCCCCGCACCGGGGCCGCGGCCCGGATTTCACTTTCCGGCTGGTCGCAGGCTAAAGTTCTTCTTGTTCGCCCCGCCGAGCGGGACCGGACACCACGCGGTTCACCGCGTGACACAAGGGGCTATAGCTCAGTTGGTAGAGCGCCTGCATGGCATGCAGGAGGTCAGGAGTTCAATTCTCCTTAGCTCCACAGATCGGTACAGAAGATCCCGTTCCCGCGAGGGAGCGGGATTTTTCGTGTGTGACCTGCGTCCCTTCTTGAGCAGTCACCGTCCCGGAGGCGTATAGCTCTGCGACGTCTTCTTCCCGTCCTCGTCCGGACTGGTACGAAGGCGTCGCTGACCGTATTGGTCCGGCCGTGGCAGAATCAAACGGCCGGAAGGGGGCGCGGCCCGACGGGAGGGAGAAGCGATGCCTGCGAGCATCCGCGGGAGGGTCCACGACCTTCCCGCGAAGGTGGTGATGCGGAGCAAGACCACCCTCCTCTGCCCTTCCTGCGGCTCGCTCCGCGTGGCCCAAGTCCTCGGTGACGACGGAGGGATCTCCTACGTGTGCACGGCCTGCGGCCACAGCTGGAGCTGAACGATGGGTGCACACAGGAGGAAGTGCGACTGGTGCGGCAGCGGCACGCCCATCGTCCGCGACATGGAGCCCGTCAACGCCGACTACCAGTACTGGTGCGAGGAATGCGCACGGGCGCTGATCATAAAAGGCGACCCCATCGAGACGTACCGCGAACTGGAGGGTGAGCCGATCTACGGCCGGCTCCTCGAAGAGCACTGCACGCTCAAGCGCTTCTACTCGTTCGTGACGGCCTGAGCGCCAACTCCGCATCCCTGCCCTGCTTCTGTCCGCCGCGGGGCCTCCAGGGCCGCCCCGGGGGCCTTGTCGCGGCCGTGGGCGGTGGGGCATGAACGGCGGGCGGGGAAGCGGTGGTTGCAAATCCGGCATTCTCGGGTAAATCGACCCCCGGTGTGTGTCCGCCGGAATCGATTTGGTGGTGCGCGTGGGGGACCGGTAATGTTGGCGTCGTCGCCAGGGAGACCGGGCGGACAGCGAAGCAAGGGGCTATAGCTCAGTTGGTAGAGCGCCTGCATGGCATGCAGGAGGTCAGGAGTTCAATTCTCCTTAGCTCCACAGAGAAGACCCCGTCCAAGTGGACGGGGTCTTTGCGTTGTTGGCGCCAGACCGGCGATGAACCGGCGGCAGTCCGCCAGCGATCCGGCGGAAATCCGATCGTGATCCGACGGCGGAGGGCGGGCCACCCCGACCGGGGTGGCCCGCCCTCCGCCGTTCCGTGTGTCAGCGACCGCTGCCCAGGGCCCGGCGGCCACGGCCCTGGGAGAGGACCGGGAGGTTCCGGGACGGGGCGGAGGCGCGGTTGTCCTCCTCCAGGCGCAGGGCGAGCGCGGGGCAGCGACGCACCGCACGCAGGGCCTTGGCCTCGGCGTACTGGGGGACCTTCGCCTGGGCGACGGTGGGGAAGCCGTCGGCGCCGAGCTGGAAGACCTCGGGAAGGATGTCGGCGCACAGGCCGTGACCCCGGCAGAGCGTCCAGTCGACGAAGATCTTCTGTCGGCTGCCGGTCTCCTCCTCGGCGGCGCCGCCCGGGATGCCGGTGGGCATCCTGCCGCCCTCGAAGAGCGGCAGCACGCCCTCGACGGGCCGGCCGCAGCCGTTGCCGAGGACATGCGCGGCGAGGTCGTCCGTGAACGCCTTGATGGTCGATTCCAGGAACATCGCGGAACCGTCCGGGTGCGAGCACGCGCCGCGCCGCTTGACGTTCTTCGCGACCTGCTTGAGGGCCTCCAGGGCGGCCGGACCGCCGCCGTTGAGGATGTCCTCCATGCCGCGCGCGGCGGCCGGCAGACCGAGGTAGCAGGGGCCGCACTGGCCCGCGCTCTCCTCGGCGAGCCACTTGGCGACCTGGAGCGACTCGCCGAGCGGGCAGGTGTCCTGGCTGATCGGCAGGATCGCGCCCGCGCCGAGCGCACCGCCCACCGCGTCCAGCGAGTTGCGCGAGACGACCGCCTCGTTCACCGTCGCCGCGTCGATCCACTTGCCGTGGTAGCCGCCGGTCAGCACGCCCTGCGGGACCGGCGGCGCGCCGGCGAGCTGCAGGATGTAGCGCAGCGGCACGCCGGTGGGCGCCTCGATCACCATGGGGCGGGCGACCGCGCCGGAGACGGTGAGCATGACGGTGCCCGGCTCGTCGTACAGGCCGGTGTTGCCGTACCGCTCGGAGCCGATGCGGGCGCCGATGGCGAGCTGGGCGAAGGTCTCGGCGTTGGAGAGCAGGGTCGGCGCGCCGCCGACACCGCTCTTGGACGCGCTGGTCTTGCGCCCCGGCGGAATGGGCGGCCCGCCGTCGATGGAACGGATCAGCGAGCCGGCGGCGCCGGTGACCATCCGGACCGGGTTGCGCTGGACGCTCGCGCGGATGGCGGCGCCGCGCCGGTTGCTCAGCCCGCGCTCGGCGAGGGCGGCCTCCATCGACCGCTCGGTGGATTCACGTGTCACCCCGATGACCAGCTGACGGGCGCCCAGGGCCTCGGCGACCAGCAGGGCGCCGTCCAGGATGAGGTGCGGGGCACGGTTGATGAGGACCGTGTCCTTGCGGCAGGCGGGTTCGTCCTCGCTGCCGTTGACGACCACGACGGGCCGGATGCCGCGCTTGATCGCCGACTCGGCGACCGACCGCAGTTTCTTGTGGAACGGGAAGCCCGCGCCGCCCCTGCCCTTGAGATTGATCCGCTCGGACAACTGGGCGAGAGCCTCGCCGCCCATCGGTTCGAGCGGACCGTGCACCTTGAGGTGCATGGGGAGGTCGAGTCTCTCGACGAGGTCGAAGCCCGAGGTGAGCTGGGGAAGGCCCACCACTCGGACTTCGGGGACGTCGGGAAGGGCCTCGTTCACTTAAATCCTCCGGAAGGCGCGTTCCAGGGTTCGCCTGAGCCCGGCTGGTTGTAGTCCTCGTAGCCGGACAGCGACTCAGTGGCGGGACCGCTGTTGTACGTGTCGTTCGGGTTGTACGTGCCGTAGGGGGCGTTCGTCTCAGCGGTTCCGTAGGAAGTTTCGGAAGCGCCCGTGTTGTACGTCTCGCCCTGGTAGGTCTGACCCGGGAACGTCTGGCCCGGGTAGCTCTGCCCGCCCAGCGGCTGTCCGGCGAACGTGTCCTGCATCGGGTCGTACGACGACGGGGGCGCCTCGCCGACCGGCGGCGGGGACGGGGCCGGCCAGCGGGTGCTCCCCGTGGTCGAGCCGTCGTCCATCCGGGGCATGGCCTGGGTGGGCTGCATGTCCAACGGCGGCTGCTGCTGGGTCAGGTAGGCCGCCGTGGGCTCCTGGGCGCGCGGGGTCATCGACACCGCGCGGTACGCGGCCGCGAAACCGGGGCCGCTGTCGGCGGCGGCCGCCGCCCCGCGCTGCGGGGGCACCAGCGGGTCGCCGAGCGGGGGGTTGCCCTGTCCGCCGCCGAAGCCGGGCAGCGGGAACTGGCCGCTGTCGCGCATCTGGTCGCGCCGGCCGCCCTCGCGCCGGCCGCCCTCGCGCTGGCCGCCCTCGCGGCGACCGCCGCCGGCCTCGTCCATGCCCTGCCGGGCGGCGCGGGACTTCACCAGTTCGTCGACCTCGGGGGGTCGCTGGCCGCCGGTGCCGAGGACGGCGGCGACCCGCTCGACCACCTGGCGCTTGACCTCGCGCGGCGCGGCGCGCAGCAGCAGGGCGGCGGCGACGGCGAGCAGGCCCGCGGAGTAGAGGATCACGAAGACCGGCTTGGCCTCGCGACCCGCGTAGAGTCCGTGCACGAGCGCGAAACACCAGGCCGGGTAGGCCATCATGTGCATCGCGCGCCAGCGTGCCGCGACCGGCGCCGGGGACGCGAAGTTGCTGCGCAGCGCGCCGGTGATGGCGACGAAGACCATCATGGAGCCGGCGGTCGCGCCGAAGCCGATGAGCGCTCCCGTGCCCGTCACGCCGAGGGCGAAGGGGAACAGGGCGATCGCGGAGACGTGGTTCAGCGCCAGCTTGACCGTCACGTGCAGCACGAGGAACGCGACCGAGGCGATGGCTGTCGTCCGGTGGACGGCCTGGCCGATGATGCGCTGGCGCACGGTGAGCAGGGTCCGGTCCTGGGCGACGAGTCCCCAGAGCACCGAGCAGGTCAACGAGACGAGCGAGAGCACGCCCGCTCCGAAGTCGAGGAATTCCCGGTAGGCGTCACCTCCGACCAGCACACTTACGGGTATCAGCAGCAGAGCGGCAGCCGTAGCCATCCCGTAGGCCGAACGGCCGGTCTGGGGCAGCGAGCTGTTACTGCGACGAGGGTTCATGGGGGCAACTCCGAACAGTTCGGGAAAGCGGTCCCGTCGTCGAACTGTAAGTGGTGGCAATACCGAGCGGTACGAGGTTTGAGTTATTGCGCTGTTACCCAGGACCAATCTCACATCGGGGATGCCCGTTAGTGGTTGTTACGCGAAGTAAGTTTTGAATAAAGTTCAACTTTTTTGGCTGGAACGTGTGGCGGACACGCCGCTGGTCCGCACCCGTCGGCGGCCGCAGCCTCGTCGCGACGGCTGTGGGGGCTGCGGTACCCTGAACGCATGCGTGCCGTACGCCTTCTGCTTAGTGAGCCGCGCTGATCAGTCCCGACCGCCGACGAGACGGCATGGTCGGCATCGGCGCGGCGTCCCCTCCTGTGTGAGGGGATTTTTCGTTTCCTGACGACACAGCCGCTGGCAGAGACGATCGATGGAGCCTTGAGGATCATGAGCGAGACGAACCCCGCCGCCGCTGACGTGGCGGCGGACGCCAGCCCCCACCGCTACACGGCCACCGTCGCGGCCGACATCGAGGCACGCTGGCAGGACTTCTGGGACGCCGAGGGCACCTACGCCGCCCCCAACCCCACGGGCGACCTGGCGGGCGACGCCGAGCTGGCCGCCAAGCCCAAGAAGTTCATCATGGACATGTTCCCGTACCCCTCCGGTGCGGGACTGCACGTCGGCCACCCCCTGGGCTACATCGCCACCGACGTCTCCGCCCGCTTCCAGCGGATGACCGGCCACAACGTCCTGCACACCCTGGGCTTCGACGCCTTCGGCCTGCCCGCCGAACAGCACGCCGTCGCCACCGGCGAGCACCCCCGCGTCACCACCGAAGCGGCCATCGCCAACATGAAGTCCCAGCTGCGCCGGCTGGGCCTGGGCCACGACAAGCGCCGGTCGTTCGCCACGATCGACCCGGACTACTACAAGTGGACCCAGTGGATCTTCCTGCAGATCTTCAACTCCTGGTACGACGACGAGGCGAAGCGGGCCCGCCCGATCGCCGAACTGGTCGCCCAGTTCGAGTCCGGTGAGCGCGCGCTGCCCGGCGGCGGCTCCTGGAGCGCGCTGAGCGACGCCGAACGCGCCGACGTCCTGGGCGAGTACCGCCTGGCGTACGCCTCCGACGCACCGGTCAACTGGTGCCCCGGCCTGGGCACCGTGCTGGCCAACGAGGAGGTCACCGCCGACGGCCGCTCCGAGCGCGGCAACTTCCCCGTCTTCAAGGCCAAGCTGCGCCAGTGGAACATGCGCATCACCGCCTACGCCGACCGGCTGCTGGACGACCTGAACGAGCTGGACTGGCCCGAGGCCATCAAGCTGCAGCAGCGCAACTGGATCGGCCGCTCCGAGGGCGCCCGCGTCGACTTCCCCGTCGACGGCGAGCACATCACGGTCTTCACCACCCGCCCCGACACCCTGTTCGGCGCGACCTACATGGTCCTGGCCCCCGAACACCCGCTGGTCGACAAGTTCACCCCGGACGCCTGGCCCGAGGGCACCCACGACGTGTGGACCGGCGGTCACGCGACCCCCGCCGACGCCGTCGCCGCCTACCGCGCGCAGGCCGCCTCGAAGTCCGACGTCGAGCGGCAGGCCGAGGCCAAGGACAAGACCGGCGTCTTCACCGGCTCGTACGCGACCAACCCCGTCAACGGCGAGCGGATCCCGGTCTTCATCGCCGACTACGTCCTGATGGGCTACGGCACCGGCGCGATCATGGCCGTACCGGCGGGCGACCAGCGGGACTTCGAGTTCGCGCGCGCCTTCGAACTGCCGATCACCTGCATCGTCGAGCCCACCGACGGCCGCGGCACGGACACCTCCACCTGGGAGGACGCCTTCGCCTCGTACGACGCGAAGATCATCAACTCCACCGGTGAGGGCGTCTCCCTGGACGGCCTGGGTGTCGTCGAGGCCAAGGCGCGCATCACCGAATGGCTGGAGCGGACCGGAATCGGTCAGGGCACCGTCAACTTCCGCCTGCGCGACTGGCTGTTCAGCCGCCAGCGCTACTGGGGCGAGCCCTTCCCGATCGTCTACGACGAGGACGGCATCGCCCACCCGCTGCCCGAGTCGATGCTGCCGCTGGAGCTGCCCGAGGTCGAGGACTACTCGCCGCGCACCTTCGAGCCGGACGACGCCGACACCCGGCCCGAGACGCCGCTGTCACGCAACGAGGACTGGGTGAACGTCACCCTGGACCTGGGTGACGGACGCGGCCCGCGCCCGTACCGCCGCGAGACCAACACCATGCCCAACTGGGCCGGTTCCTGCTGGTACGAGCTGCGCTACCTGGACCCGCACAACTCCGAGAAGCTGGTCGACCCCGAGATCGAGCGCTACTGGATGGGCCCGCGCGAGGGACAGCCGCACGGCGGCGTCGACCTGTACGTCGGCGGCGCCGAGCACGCCGTGCTGCACCTGCTGTACGCGCGCTTCTGGTCCAAGGTCCTGTTCGACCTGGGACACGTCTCCTCGGCCGAGCCGTTCCACAAGCTGTTCAACCAGGGCATGATCCAGGCCTTCGTCTACCGCGACAGCCGTGGCTTCGCCGTGCCGGCCGCCGAGGTGGAGGAGCGCGACGGCGCCTACTTCTACCAGGGCGAGAAGGTCAGCCGCCTGCTGGGCAAGATGGGCAAGTCCCTGAAGAACGCCGTCACGCCCGAGTCGATCTGCGAGGAGTACGGCGCGGACACGCTGCGGCTGTACGAGATGGCCATGGGTCCCCTGGACGTCTCCCGGCCGTGGGACACGCGCGCGGTGGTGGGCCAGTACCGGCTGCTGCAGCGGCTGTGGCGCAACGTCGTCGACGAGGCCACCGGCGAGGTGACCGTCGTGGACACCGAGCCCGGCGAGGACACCCTGCGCGCGCTGCACAAGGCCATCGACGGCGTACGGCAGGACCTGGAAGGCATGCGGTTCAACACCGCGATCGCCAAGGTCACCGAACTGAACAACCACCTGACCAAGGCGGGCGGCCCGGTGTCCCGCCCCGTCGCCGAGGCCCTGGTCCTGCTGGTCGCGCCGCTGGCCCCGCACATCGCCGAGGAACTGTGGCGCAGGCTGGGCCACACCGACTCGGTCGTCCACCGGGACTTCCCCGTCGCCGACCCCGCGTACGTCGTCGACGAGGCCGTCACCTGCGTCGTCCAGATCAAGGGCAAGGTCAAGGCCCGCCTGGAGGTGTCGCCGGAGATCTCCGAGGAGGAACTGGAGAAGGTGGCCCTGGGCGACGAGAAGGTGGTCGCGGCGCTGGCCGGCGCACCGATCCGCAAGGTCATCGTGCGGGCGCCGAAGCTGGTGAACATCGTCACGTGAGCGGGCGCGCCCCGCGGGACCACGGGCGGTAGCGGGTCGGCTGCCGTCGGGTGACGGATCGGTGCGGGTCGCCCCGCGGCTGCCGTCCGCAGTGGTTCGGGGTCGTCCCCTACGGGCAGGTTCCGGGTTCCGGTGGAACTCGGGACCTGCCCGTTGCGTTTACCGTTGAAGAGCGCCGCAGCACATGCGCGCCGGTCGGAGGAGGAGCGCGTCGTGGAAGCCGTCATCGCAGTCGTCGCCCTGTTCTTCGTGCTGCTCGTGGTGCTGGGCGTCTACGCCACGGTGAAGGCGGTCGGCGCGGCCAAGCGCGGCGTGGACCGTACGATCACCCAGGCCAAGCGGACCGTCGAGGACACCACCCTGCGCGCCAGAAGCCTGGCCCAGCCCGGACCGGCGGGTCAACTGGCCGATCTGCGGCTGAAGTTGCGCACGTCTATGCGGGCCACCCAGGAAGCGTTGCAGGCGGGAGTGGGCGAGGACGAGTCCCTGAAGGAGTCCCTGGCCCTCTTCGAGCAGCTCAGCAAGCACGGCCGGGAGCTGGACGACGAACTCCGGCGCCTGGAGCCCGAACCGGACCGGAGCAAGCTGGCCCAGCGCCTGCCCGCGCTGCGCGAGCGCACGGAGCGGGTCGTGAAGTCCGCCGACTCGCTGCGCTGGGCCGCGCACGACCGGGCCCGCAAGTTCGCCGAGGACGACCTTGACACGCTCAGCGCGCGCATCGACGTCGAAGCGGGCGCACTGCGGCACTGGACGACGGAACCCGCCTCGGTATGGCCCGAGGCGCCCAAGCCCGAGGCCGCCGCCTCCACGGGACAGACCTGGCAGGAGACCCCCGATTCCCGCCCGGCCGACCCGCGCGGGGACGAGCCCCGTGAGTCCCGTGCCGGTGAGGCCCGTGGTGCCGAGGGGCCGCCCCAGCCCGCCATCCCCCCGCCCAGCGCACGGCCGACGTACCCGTGGCAGAAGAAGCCCCGCCCGGAGAGCACGACTTGATCCGGCCCGTCCGCCGGTCGGCCCGCCCCGCACGGCCGCGGGTGACAGGGGCCGGGCTGCCGTCGGCGGCGCTCGGCGGGTAACCTCCAGCTCATGTCCCGCCATGTCGCGATCGTCACCGATTCCACGGCCTACCTGCCGCCGCCGGCGATGGAGCGTCACGGCATCATCGCGGTGCCCCTGACCGTGGTCCTCGGTGACCAGGCACTCGACGAGGGCACCGAGATCTCCGCACGGTCCCTGGCCCAGGCACTGCAGAAACGACGATCCGTCACCACCTCCCGCCCCAGCCCCGAACTCTTCGCGGAGACCTACCGCAGGGTCGCGGAGTCGGGCGCCACGGGCATCGTCTCCCTCCACCTCTCCGCCGAGTTCTCGGGCACCTACGACGCCGCCGTGCTCGCCGCCCGCGAGGCACCCCTGCCGGTACGCGTGGTGGACACCGGGATGGTCGCCATGGCCCTGGGATTCTGCGCCCTCACCGCCGCCGAGTCCGCCGAGGCGGGCGGCACGGTGGACGAGGCCGTCACCGCCGCCGAGAAGCGAGCCGCGGGCACCTCCGCCTTCTTCTACGTCGACACCCTGGAGTATCTCCGCCGGGGCGGACGGATCGGCGCGGCACAGGCACTCTTCGGCTCCGCGCTCGCCGTCAAGCCGCTGCTGCAGCTCGACGGCGGCCGCATCGAGATGCTGGAGAAGGTCCGCACGGCGTCCAGGGCGATCGCCCGCCTGGAGGAGATCGTCGCCGAGCGGGCGGGCAGCGCGCCCGTCGACATCGCCGTCCACCACCTCGCCGCGCCCGAACGGGCCTCGGCGCTCGCGGAACGGCTGCGGGCCCGGCTGCCCGGACTGGCCGACCTGCACGTGAGCGAGGTCGGGGCGGTGATCGGGGCGCACACGGGACCCGGGCTGCTGGGGGCGGTCGTCTCACCTCGCTGAGCCGGATCACCGAGCGGTTCACCGCTCGTGTGGGTGACGGAGTTGTCCACAACCGGGGAGTAATCCACCGGAATTGAGCAAGATCATCGCCGGTGGGTGACGTTGCCCGATCCTCGTCGCATGGCACTTCGACCACGTTCACGCAACTCGACGCCCACCAGCGGTCCGGGCCGCGGCCCGTCCTCCGACGGCCGCGACCGGCACCGCCCTCGACAGCCCGGGAGCAGGGCCGACCGCCGCCGGGCAGCGGCGCAGACGCTCCGCCTGCGCGCGGAGGCACTGTTCCCCGAGCGCGCCGGGCAGCCAAGGGAATGGGGACACGGGCCGCCGGGCCCGCCCGAAGGGACGACGAGGGGAGCGAGCGGGGGCTCTGCCGTCCGGGGGCTCGGTGCGGAGGGTGCTGTGGATGGGCAGGGCGCCGGCCCCGGCCCCGGCGGAGGCGCGTGCTCTGCCGGCGGGCGAAGGGTCGGCCCCGGCGGCGGAGGCAGGGCTGTCCGTGGTCACGCCGGGGGACGCGGCGCCTCCGCCGGTGCAGCTGTCGCCGGCGGGGACGCCGCCGTCACGGGCAGGCATGCCGATGCCGTGGACAGGTCTACGGCCGTCGACAGGTCTGCGGCCGTAGACGAGGCTTCTGCCGCCGACACGGCAATGGGCCCCGACAGGTCCGCGTCCGGGCGGGACGCCGGCTTCGGCGTAGCCGAGCGGGAGACGAGAAGTGCGTGGCGGGAGCGGATGGGGCCCGCCCTGCGGGAGCGGCTGCCGCTGTGGTTGCAGGTGCGGTGCGCCACCGAACGGAAGAGCGTGGTCGCGCTGAGCGTGGTGCTGCTCGTCGCGGCGGTGTTCGCGGCACAGCACTTCTGGGTGGGCCGGACCCAGTCCGTGAGCGCGCCCGAGATCGTACGGGCCGGCGCCCCGGACTTTCCGGGAGGTTCGGCGGCCTCGTTCGGCGAGCCCGGGAAAGGCCGGACGGCGGCTGTGCCGGGCGACTCCGCCGGAGCGATCGCCTCGACCGGGCCGTCGATCGTGGTGGACGTCGGCGGGAAGGTGCGCAGGCCGGGCATCCAACGGCTGCCGGCCGGCTCCCGGGTCGCCGACGCGCTGCGGGCGGCGGGCGGTGTCCGACCGGGCGCGAACACCGACGGACTCAACCGCGCCCGCATCCTCGTGGACGGCGAACAGGTCCTGGTAGGACGTCCGGCGCCACTGAACGGGCCCGGCGTGACGTCCGGGGCAGGTACGGCCGGCACCGGGGGCGCCGTCACCGGGGCCGCACCCGCGACCCCCGTCTCCCTCAACACGGCCACCGCCGACCAGTTGGACACCCTGCCCGGCGTCGGCCCCGTCCTCGCCCAGCACATCATCGACCACCGCACCCGGCACGGCGGCTTCCGGTCGGTCGACGAACTGCGCGAGGTGAACGGCATCGGCGACCGCCGCTTCGCCGACCTGCGCGACCTCGTCCGGCCATGAGCACGAGGGAGAGGGACACGGCGGCGGACGCAGCGGCGGTCGCTCCGCCCCGGCCCGCCGTGCACGCGGCCTCCGGCACCCGGCTCGGCGACGCCCACCCCAGGCAGGAGGGGCCTACGGACCTGCGTCTCGTGCCCCCGGCGCTGGCCGCGTGGGGGACGGCGGCACTCATGGTGCACGCCTCGCCCGCGTGGACCACGGGAGTGGTCGTGGTCTGTCTGGCGCTGGGCTCGGCCCTGCTGCTCCCTCGGCCGAGGTCGGAGCCGGGGCCGGGCTCGGAGCCGGGGCGTGAGGGTGGCCGGGGCCGGCAAAGGGGAGGCGCCGGGGCTCGGACGAAGGTGTCCCTCGCCGCCGTGCTGCTGTGTGCCGGAGCGGCCGCCGCCTCCGCCGGGCTGCACGGGGCGGATCTGAGGCGGGGGCCCGTCCCCGCCCTGGCCGAGCGGTACGCCCGGGTGACCGCGGACGTCGAGCTGACATCCGACCCACGGCTCACACGTCCCCGGATCCAGGGCAACCACGCGGCCCCGTCCGCCGTGCTCCTCCAAGCCGAGGTGCGACGGGTACGGAGCCCGGACGGGACGGTCGTGAAGACACGCACACCGGTGCTGGTCCTGGTCGACGCGGACGATCCGTCCGGCCGGACGGCATGGCTGTCGCTTCTGCCGTCCACGCGCGTGCGGGTGGCGGCGCAAGCCGCGCCGGCCATGACCGGGGGAGACCGGGTGGCGGCCGTGCTACGGGTGCGGGGCGCCGGGGCGCCACTGGTGACGGAGGAGCCGAGCGCGGTGCAGCGGTTCGCGGGACGACTGCGCGCCGGGCTGCGGGAGGCGACCGACGGGCTGGACGCCGACGCGCGGGCGCTGCTGCCGGGCTTCGTCGTCGGCGACACCTCGCGGGTCCCGGCCGAGCTGGACGAGGCGTTCAGGGCCACCGACCTCACCCACCTCCTGGCCGTCAGCGGAGCCAACTTCACGATCCTCCTGGCCCTGTTCATCGGGCCACCGGGGCTGGCACAGCGGGCCGAGCGACGGGGACTCGCGCCCCGGCTCGGCATCCCGCTGCGGGCCACCGCGCTGGCGGGTGGTGCGCTGACGCTGGGATTCGTGATCGTGTGCCGACCCGAGCCGAGCGTGGTGCGGGCCGCCGCCTGCGGTTCCATCGCACTGCTGGCCATCGCCACGGGCCGCCGCAGGTCCCTCGTCCCCGCGCTGGCGACAGCGGTCCTGCTGCTGGTGCTGTACGACCCCTGGCTGGCCCGCAGCCACGGCTTCCTGCTGTCCGTCCTCGCGACCGGAGCGCTGCTCACCCTCGCCCCGCGCTGGAGCGCCACGCTCCAGCGGCGCCGGATGCCACCGCGTCCGGCCGAAGCACTGGCCGCGGCGGGAGCCGCACAGGCGGTGTGCGCGCCGGTCGTAGCCGTGCTCTCGGCCAAGGTGAGCCTGGTGGCGGTGCCGTGCAATCTGCTGGCGGAGTTCGCGGTGGCCCCGGCCACGGTGTTGGGGTTCGCCACACTGGCGACGGCGCCGGTGGCGATGCCGGTCGCCGAATGCCTCGCCTGGTGCGCGAGTTGGCCCGCCGGCTGGATCGCGGACATCGCCCGCACCGGGGCGTCGCTGCCCGGTGCGGGAGTGGACTGGCCGGGCAGCTGGGCAGGGGCGCTGCTTCTCGCCCTGGTCACCGTGGTCGTCGTCCTCGTCGGGCGGCGGATCGTCAGCCATCCGTATCTGACGGGAGCCTGTCTGGTGGCGTTTCTGCTGGTCGTGGTGCAGCCACCGCCTCTGACCAGGGTGATCACCGGGTGGCCGCCGCCGGGCTGGCGCCTGGTGATGTGCGACGTGGGCCAGGGGGACGCGACCGTCCTCGCGGCGGGCGAGGGAGCCGGAGTGGTCGTGGACGCCGGCCCCGATCCGGTGCTGGCCGACCGCTGCCTCACGGCACTCGGCATCACCGAGATCCCGCTCGTGGTCCTCACCCACTTCCACGCCGACCACGTGATGGGCCTGCCGGGAGTGCTGAGAGGGCGGGCGGTGGGGGCGATCGCGGCCACCGGCTACGAGGAGCCCGCGGAACAGGCCGAGTTCGTCCGTGAGGAGGCGGCGACCCGTCGGATCCCACTGACGCGGGCCGTGGCCGGAGAGGAGCGGCGCACGGGAAGCCTCACCTGGCGGGTGCTGTGGCCACCGGGCGACGCCCCCACGCCCGACGGCCCGAACGACGCCAGCGTCACCATGCTCGTCCGCTCGGCCGGGCTGACCCTGCTGCTCCTGGGCGACCTGGAGCCACCGGGCCAGCGGGAACTCGCCCGGTCCCCGGAGGCCGCGGCACTGGGAGCCGTGGATGTGCTGAAGGTCGCCCACCACGGTTCGGCCTACCAGGATCCGGGCCTGATACACGCGATGGCTCCACGGCTGGCCCTCATCTCGGTGGGCGCGGACAACCCGTACGGCCACCCGGCGCCCAGTACGGTCGCCGCGCTGCGGGCCGGGGGTGCCACGGTGCTGCGTACGGACGAGGACGGCGCGATCGCTGTCGCGGGTACGGCGAAGGAGCTGCTCGTGGCGAGAGACTGACGTCATGGACACCGCAGAGCTTGACGCCTACCTTCGCCGCCTCGGAGCCGAGCGGCCGGCCCGGCCCACGGCCGACGCGCTGCGTGAACTGCAGCTGCGCCATCTGCGGACGGTGCCGTTCGAGAACCTGTCGATCCATCTCGGCGAAGAGATCTTCCTGGAGGAGAAGCGGCTGCTGGACAAGATCGTGGGGCGCCGCAGGGGCGGATTCTGTTTCGAACTCAACGGATTGTTCGGGGCGTTGCTCACGGCACTCGGGTTCGACGTGACGCTGCTCGCGGCGCGGGTGTACGGAGAACAGGAGCGGCTCGGTATCCCGTACGACCATCTGGCGCTGCGGGTGCGGACGGTGGACGGGGGTGACTGGCTGGTCGATGTCGGGTTCGGGGCGAACAGCCACCGTCCGCTGGAGTTCGGGGACCGAGGGGAGCAGAAGGACCCGGGAGGCACGTTCCGGGTGGCCGAGGCGGACCGGGAGAGCGGGGGGCGTGAGTTCGGGGACCTGGATGTGTTCCGGGACGGCCAGCCCCAGTACCGGCTGGAGGTGCGGCCGAGAGTGCTCGGGGACTTCGTCGCCGGCGCCTGGTGGCACAGCACCTCACCGGCATCCCACTTCACCCGGTCCCTCGTCTGCTCCCGCGTCGCCGAGGACGGCGGCCGCATCACCCTCAGCGGCCGCACCCTCACGGTCACCACGGCGGAGGGCGACCGCGAGGTGACCGAGCCGGCGACGGACGGGGAGGTGCTGGCGGTGTACCGGGAGAGGTTCGGGATCGAGTTGGGGCGGGTGCCGGAGGTGGGGGCGGGGAGGGGGGAGAGCTAGAGGGCTCAGAAGGGGGTGGGGGTGGGGGAGGGAGGGCGAGGAGGGGAGGGGGGAGGGGCCCCCGGAGGAGCAGGGGAAAGGGCGGCGGAGAATGGGGGCGTGAGTGATGTGAGACATGTGCTGGTGCTGCCTGACCGTGACGCGGCCGAGGAGGCGGCGGAGGCGCTCGGGGCGCGGTTCGGGCTGGACGAGGAGCCGCAGCTGGTGCGGGACGCGCTGGCGGGGGAGGACGACGCCGAGGACGCGCAGTGGCTGTTGGTGCTGCGGGACGAGCGGGGGCGGCTCGATCCGGTGGCGTTGGACGAGTTCGCGGGGGAGTGGGAGGGGTGGCGGGAGGAGCCGTAGCGCTCCGCCGGAGGCGGCGGACGCCTGCTGCATGGTTCGGCGGGTGCGGGTGCGGGTGCGGGTGCGGGTGCCGGTGCGTGGGGGTTGCTCGCGGACTGCCCCGCCCCCCTTGGGGGAGCGGTCGGCACGCGGGGTGGGTTGTCGGTGGGGCGTGGGATGCTGTCCGGGATGGCCAAGAAGACTGCGAATGACGACCCTCTCGCCCCCGTGACGCTTGCCGTGGGGCAGGAGGAGCTGCTGCTCGACCGTGCCGTGCGGGTGGTGGTGGCCGCCGCGCGGGCCGCCGACGCCGACACGGACGTACGGGATCTGTCCTCGGACCAGGTGCAGCCCGGCACGCTCGCCGAGCTGACGAGTCCGTCGCTCTTCGCGGAGCGGAAGGTCGTGGTCGTGCGGAATGCGCAGGATCTGTCGGCCGACACCGTCAAGGACGTGAAGGCGTATCTCGGGGCCCCCGCCGAGGAGATCACCCTGGTGCTGTTGCACGCGGGCGGGGCCAAGGGGAAGGCGCTGCTGGACGCGGCGCGCAAGGCGGGGGCGCGGGAGGTGGCGTGCCCCAAGATGACGAAGCCGGGGGATCGGCTGGCGTTCGTGCGGGGGGAGTTCCGGACGCTCGGGCGGTCGGCGACGCCCGAGGCGTGCCAGGCGCTGGTCGACGCGATCGGGAGTGATCTGCGGGAGCTGGCGGCCGCGGCGTCGCAGTTGGTCGCGGATGTCGAGGGGACGATCGACGAGGCCGTGGTCGGGCGGTACTACACGGGGCGTGCCGAGGCGTCGAGCTTCGAGGTGGCCGACCGGGCCGTGGAGGGGCGGGCGGCGGAGGCGCTGGAGGCGCTGCGGTGGTCGTTGGCGACGGGGGTGGCGCCGGTGTTGATCACCAGTGCGTTGGCTCAGGGGGTGCGGGCGATCGGGAAGTTGTCGTCGGCGCGAGGTGGGCGGCCGGGGGATCTTGCGCGGGAGTTGGGGATGCCGCCGTGGAAGATCGATCGGGTGCGGCAGCAGATGCGGGGGTGGACGCCGGACGGGGTGGCTGTGGCGTTGCGGGCGGTGGCTGAGGCGGATGCGGGGGTCAAGGGTGGGGGGGATGATCCGGAGTACGCGTTGGAGAAGGCGGTTGTGGTGATCGCTCGGGCGGCTAGGTCTCGTCGGGGCTGACTTCTCGCCCCGACGCCCCTGCCCTGCCCGTCCCGTCCTACAGGGGCGCTGCCCTTTCCATCCCGGAGGGGGAACAGGGGGTGGGGTGCTGGTTGTCGGCGGCTGCGGGTTCGTCGTGGCCGGTCGCGCGGTTCCCCGCGCCCCTGAAAGCCTGCGGTTCGCCCGCCCTGCGTGCGTGCCGTCCCCTGGACTCCCGAGAACCCGCCGATCCCCCTCCGCGCTGCCGTTCCCCTCCGTCGCGGAAGCCCGGCGCCCCCCGTTGCCGATTCCCCTCCGTCGCGGAAGCCCGGCCCCCCCGCCGCCGATTCCCCTCCGCCGCGGAACCCCGGCGCCCCCCGTTGCCGTTCCTCTCCACCGCGGAAGCCCGGCGCCCCCCGCCGCCGATTCCCCTCCACCGCACAGAATCCCGCTGTGCCCCCGCTGCCGAGATCCTGCGCTCCCTCCCCGCCGCAGACCCGCCGATCCCCCGCTCCCGAGAAACCCTCACCCCCTCCCCGCCGATGGCACAGGCATGCCGAAGGCCCCGTCTCCGTCCCTGGGGAAGGGATGGGGGCGGGGCCTTCGGTCAATGCTTGTGGACCTGTACCCGCGTGGCGAACGCAGGCCGCGTACGGGTCCGGGGTGCCGGGTGGGAGCGGATGAGAGAGGGCCCGCTCTGGGTCCAGCCGGCGGTCAGATCAAAGAGGAGCTCAGCCCTTGAGGGTGGCGACCTTGGAAGCAAGCGCCGACTTCTTGTTGGCGGCCTGGTTCTTGTGGATGACGCCCTTCGAGACGGCCTTGTCGAGCTGACGCGCGGCAGCGCGCTGGTACTCGGTGGCCTTCTCGGCGTCACCCGCGGCAGCGGCCTCGCGGGCCTTGCGGATCGCGGTCTTGAGCGACGACTTGACGGCCTTGTTGCGAAGGCGCGCCTTCTCGTTGGTCTTGTTCCGCTTGATCTGGGACTTGATGTTCGCCACGAATGAGCCTTTTCAGCTACAGGTGTGCGAGACCATGGAGGTCGTGCAGGACACGCCGGACATGTCTCGGACACCGTTTGATTTCCTTGGGATGTGTCTCCTGCTGAGAGGGCATGAGACACAGCCGCCCACGCTACCAGCAGCCCGCGGGTCGGCCCAAACCGGTCGCAGTTCTCCGCCCGTGGGACCATGGTGCCTACGTACCAGACCCGCCAGATCCGACCCGAGACCGCAGACGGCTGCGGACACCTCAAGAATCAGGACCCTGCGTGCCCGCGATCCCTAGCCATGTGCCCGAGCCGAGCCGTACCGACCCGGCTCTGATCCGCAACTTCTGCATCATCGCGCACATCGACCACGGCAAGTCCACGCTCGCCGACCGGATGCTCCAGCTGACCGGTGTGGTCGAGCAGCGGCAGATGCGTGCTCAGTATCTCGACCGCATGGACATCGAGCGTGAGCGCGGCATCACGATCAAGTCCCAGGCGGTGCGTCTGCCCTGGGCGCCGACCGACGATCCGGGCAGCACGCACATCCTCAACATGATCGACACCCCGGGGCACGTCGACTTCACGTACGAGGTGTCGCGGTCGCTGGCGGCCTGTGAGGGGACGGTGCTCCTCGTCGACGCGGCCCAGGGCATCGAGGCCCAGACCCTCGCCAACCTCTACCTGGCGATGGAGAACGACCTCAAGATCATCCCCGTGCTGAACAAGATCGACCTGCCGGCCGCCCAGCCGGAGAAGTTCAGCGAGGAGCTGGCCAACCTCATCGGCTGTGACCCGGAGGACGTGCTCAAGGTCTCCGCCAAGACCGGTCTGGGTGTCGAGGCGCTGCTGGACCGGGTCGTCGCCGAGGTCCCGGCCCCGGTCGGCGTCCAGGACGCGCCCGCGCGGGCCATGATCTTCGACTCGGTGTACGACTCCTATCGCGGTGTCGTGACGTACGTGCGTGTCATCGACGGTCAGCTCAACAAGCGTGAGCGGATCCGAATGATGTCCACCGGCGCGACCCACGAGCTGCTGGAGATCGGTGTCTCGGCCCCCGAGATGAAGGCGGCCGACGGCCTCGGCGTCGGTGAGGTCGGCTATCTGATCACCGGTGTGAAGGACGTCCGTCAGTCCAAGGTCGGTGACACGATCACCACCCTGCACAAGGGCGCCACCGAGGCGCTCGGCGGTTACAAGGACCCGAAGCCGATGGTCTTCTCGGGTCTGTATCCGCTGGACGGCTCCGACTATCCGGAGCTGCGCGACGCCCTCGACAAGCTCCAGCTCAACGATGCCGCGCTGGTGTACGAGCCGGAGACCTCCGCGGCGCTCGGTTTCGGTTTCCGTGTCGGCTTCCTCGGCCTGCTGCACCTCGACGTGATCCGGGAGCGGCTGGAGCGCGAGTTCGGGCTCGATCTGATCGCCACCGCGCCGAACGTGGTCTACCGCGTGGTCATGGAGGACGGCGCCGAGCACACGGTCACCAACCCGAGCGAGTTCCCCGAGGGGAAGATCGACAGTGTGTACGAGCCGGTCGTACGCGCCACGATCCTCGCGCCCTCCGAGTTCATCGGCTCGATCATGGAGCTGTGCCAGACGCGGCGCGGCACCCTGCTCGGCATGGACTACCTCTCCGAGGACCGGGTCGAGATCCGCTACACCCTCCCGCTCGCGGAGATCGTCTTCGACTTCTTCGACCAGCTGAAGTCGAAGACGCGCGGTTACGCCTCCCTGGACTACGAGCCCACCGGTGAGCAGAGCTCCAGCCTGGTGAAGGTCGACATCCTGCTGCACGGCGACAAGGTGGACGCCTTCTCGGCCGTCACCCACAAGGACGCCGCGTACGCCTACGGTGTGCGGCTCGTCGCCAAGCTGCGCGAGCTGATCCCGCGGCAGGCCTTCGAGGTGCCCATCCAGGCCGCGATCGGGTCGCGGGTCATCGCCCGTGAGACCATCCGCGCCATCCGCAAGGACGTCCTCGCCAAGTGCTACGGCGGTGACATCTCCCGGAAGCGGAAGCTGCTGGAGAAGCAGAAGGAGGGCAAGAAGCGGATGAAGATGGTGGGCTCCGTGGAGGTTCCGCAGGAGGCGTTCATCGCCGTTCTGTCGAGCGACGACAACGCCGGCAGCGGCAAGGGCAAGAAGTAGCCACCGGACGGCGGAGGCCGCGGACCGCGGGGCCGCCGCCGTTACCCCCGGAAACTCGGGCATGATGCGGGCCCGTCGCGTTTCGGCGCGACGGGCCCGCAGGTCGTCCCGGAGATGCCGGTGCGTGTCCATAGGGTCGTTCTCGGTGGAAAGTGACTGCCCGCCGCCCCTTACGAACCGGCCAACCGCGCTCTACCCTGATCACCACTCGATGGTTACTCGCGAGTTAAACAACAGCCGCTTTGAGCCAGCCGCACAGTCCATGAGCCAGCCGCACTGTCGCGTGCCCCGGAGGATGTCGTGAGCGACACACAGACCCTGATCGAGAACCGCCCGCCGTCCATGGCGGCCCTCTTCCTGGAGCGCGTGGCGGCCACACCGGACGCCGAGGCCTTCCGCTACCCCGTGCCGCCGGCCTCCGGCCAGGGCCCCTCGGACTGGAAGTCGCTGAACTGGGCGCAGGCGGCCGAACGGGTCAACGCCATCGCGGCCGGGCTGGTCGAGCTGGGCGTCCAGCCGGAGCAGCGGATCGCCCTGTCCTCGGCCACCAGGATCGAGTGGATCCTGTGCGACCTCGGCATCATGTGCGCGGGCGCGGCCAACACCACGGTCTACCCGCAGACGAACGCCGAGGAATCCGCGTACATCCTGTCCGACTCCGGCAGCCGGGTCCTCATCGCCGAGAACGCCGCGCAGCTCGCCAAGGCCCGCGAGAAGAAGGCCGAGCTGCCCGAGCTGGCCCATGTCGTCGTCATCGACCCCGAGGGCGCGGACCTCTCCGAGGACTGGGTGCTCTCCCTCGCCGACCTGGAGAAGCGCGGAGCCGCGTACCTGGAGAAGAACCCCGACCTGATCAAGGAGAAGGTCGGCGCGATCACCAAGGACCAGCTCGCCACCCTCATCTACACCTCGGGCACCACGGGCCGTCCCAAGGGCGTGCGTCTGCCGCACGACAACTGGGCGTACATGGCGAAGGCCATCGGCGCGACCGGTCTGCTCGAACCGGCGGACGTGCAGTACCTGTGGCTGCCGCTCGCGCACGTCATGGGCAAGGTGCTCCTCGCCGGTCACATCGAGGTCGGGCACATCACGGCCGTCGACGGCCGGGTCGACAAGATCATCGAGAATCTGCCGGTCGTGCAGCCGACGTACATGGCCGCCGTGCCGCGCATCTTCGAGAAGGTCTACAACGGTGTGGTCGGCAAGGCGCGCGCGGGCGGCCCGGCGAAGTACAAGATCTTCCAGTGGGCGGCCGGGGTCGCCCGCGAGTACGCCAAGGTCAGCCAGGACAACTTCCGGCGCACCGGCACCGCGTCCGTCCCGTTCGGGCTGGAGGCCAAGCACAAGGTCGCCGACGCGCTGGTCTACAAGAAGCTGCGTGAGGCGTTCGGTGGGCGGCTGCGCGCCTGTGTCTCCGGTTCGGTCGCGCTGGCACCCGAGATCGGCTTCTTCTTCGCCGGCGCGGGCATCCCGATCCTGGAGGGCTACGGCCTGACCGAGTCCTCCGCCGCGTCCTTCCTCAACCCGGGCGAGGCCTTCCGTACCGGCACGGTGGGCAAGCCGCTGCCCGGCACGGAGGTGCGCATCGCGGACGACGGCGAGATCCTGCTGCGCGGCCCGGGCATCATGGAGGGCTACCACGGGCTGCCGGACCAGACCGCGGAGGTCCTGGAGGCCGACGGGTGGTTCCACACCGGTGACATCGGGGAGCTGTCGCCCGACGGGTATCTGCGGATCACGGACCGCAAGAAGGACCTGTTCAAGACGTCGGGCGGCAAGTACATCGCGCCGACCGAGATCGAGGGGCAGTTCAAGTCGCTGTGCCCGTTCACGTCCAACGTGATGGTGATCGGCGCGGACCGTAACTTCTGCACCGCGCTCATCGCGCTCGACGAGCTGGCCATCCAGGCGTGGGCCGCGGAGAACGGGCTGGCGGGGAAGTCCTACGAGGAGGTCATCTCGGCACCGGCGACGGTGGAGATGATCGAGGGGCATGTCACGCAGCTGAACGAGGGGCTGCAGCGGTGGCAGACGATCAAGAAGTTCCGGCTGCTGCCGCGGGATCTCGATGTCGAGCACGGTGAGCTGACGCCGAGTCTGAAGCTGAAGCGGCCGGTGGTGGAGAAGGAGTACACGCACCTCATCGAGGAGATGTACGCCGGTGCGCGTGAGGCGTAGCGCGGTGTGAAGGGGGCGGGCGGGGCCGTGTTCCGATGCGGTCCCGTGCCCCCGCGCTTCGGTGCCCCCGCGCTTCGGTGCCCCCGCGCTCCGCGCCCCTCAGGGGCAGTCGCTGCGGTCCCTTGTCACCAGGGCTCGAAGGTCCCGCAGCTGTATGCGGACCTCCGGCAGGTCGGGGGTCGCCTGGGTGAGTTGTTTCTCCAGGGCCGCGAGCCGGGCGTCGACCTGTTCCGCGTGCTCCCGCCGGCTCGTCAGCAGGGTCTCCAGCCGGCGGGTCTTGCGGTGCAGTTCCAGGAAGACGCTCACCTTCGCCCGTAACACCCAGGGGTCGAAGGGCTTGGTGACGTAGTCCGCCGCGCCCGTGGCGTAGCCGCGGAAGGCGTAACCGGCGTCGGCGTCCGTGCCGGTGAGGAAGATGATCGGGACGTCCTTGGTCTGGTCGAGGCGTTTGATGTGGGCGGCGGTCTCGAAGCCGTCCATGCCCGGCATGCGGATGTCGAGGAGGACGACGGCGAAGCGCTGCCGCAGGAGGGCCTTCATGGCCTCCTCGCCCGAACGGGCGCGTACCAGTGGCTCGTCGAGGGATGCCAGGACGGCCTCCAGGGCGACCAGGTTGTCCTCCATGTCGTCGACGAGGAGGATGCCCGCGCGTCCGTCGGTCCGGTCCCGAGTGGTCATGGTGAGGGTGCCTCGTTCTCGTCGGTGCGTGGCCCGGGTGCCGGGTCCGCCGCGTCGGCCGGGTCGCGGGTGCCCTCCGGGTCCAGGACCGCGCAGACGACCGTGAGCAGCTGGTCGACGTCCACGGGCTTGGGGACGTAGTCGTTGGCGCCGCGGGCGATGGACTTGTCGCGGTCGCCGGGCATGGCCTTGGCGGTGAGGGCGACGATGGGCAGGCCCGCCCAGCGGGGGGTGCGGCGGATGGCGGAGATCGTCTCGTAGCCGTCCATCTCCGGCATCATGATGTCCATCAGAACGAGTTCGACGTCCGGGTTGCGCTCCAGGGTCTCGATGCCCTCGCGGCCGTTCTCCGCGTACAGGACGGGCATGCCGACGCGGCCGAGGACGTGGGTGAGCGCGAAGACGTTGCGGATGTCGTCGTCGACGATCAGCACCCGGCGGCCGGGCAGGATCTGGCCGGCGCGGCCCGCCTTCCACGCCTCCAGCTTGGTGGGGGCCGGCCAGGTGTCGTCGCTGTCGGGCGCGTCGTCGTCGTGTGCGTCACTGCCGTGCGCGGCCGGGTACGGCTCGGTGGTCAGCTGCTCGGGTACGAGGCTGCCGGGATCCTCGGCGGCGGGGCCCGTCACCCCGTGGCCGGGGCTGAAGACGGGGACGTACAGCGTGAAGGTGGAGCCCTTGCCGGGGACGCTCTCGGCGATGATGCGGCCGCCCAGCAGACCGGCGATCTCACGGCTGATGGACAGGCCGAGGCCGGTGCCGCCGTACTTGCGGTTGGTGGTGCCGTCGGCCTGCTGGAACGCCTCGAAGATCACCGGGAGTTTCTCGGCCGCGATGCCGATGCCGGTGTCGGAGACCGCGAAGGCGATGACCTCGTCGTGGTTCTCGCGGGTGAAGCGGTGGTCGGGGTCCTTGACGCGGTTGACGGTCAGTTCGACCCGGCCGGACGCGGTGAACTTGATCGCGTTGGACAGGAGGTTGCGCAGGATCTGCTGGAGGCGCTGTTCGTCCGAGTACATCTCGCGCGGCACGTTCTCGCCGACCGCGACCTCGAAGGCCAGGCCGCGGTCGAGGGTGAGCGGGCGGAACGTGGCGTGGACGTAGTCCAGGAGCTTGATGAGCGGCAGGCGCTTGGGGCGTACGTCCATCCGGCCCGCCTCGATCTTCGAGAGGTCGAGGATGTCGTTGATCAGCTGGAGGAGGTCGGAGCCCGAGCGGTGGATCGTGGCGGCGAACTGCACCTCCTGGTCGGTGAGATGGCCGTCCGGGTTGTCGGAGAGCAGCCGGGCCAGGATCAGCAGCGAGTTCAGCGGGGTGCGCAGCTCGTGGGACATGTTCGCCAGGAACTCCGACTTGTACTGGGAGGAGGTCGCCAACAGGGCCGCCTTCTCCTCCAGTTCGGCGTTGGAGCGCCGCAGTTCCGCCTGCTGTTTCTGGAGTTCGTCCGAGCGTTCCTGGAGCTGCATGGCCAGGCGCTGGGACTCGCCGAGGAGGGACTCGGTGCGGGAGTTGGCGATGATGGTGTTGATGGCGACGCCGATGGTGTTCACGAACTGGTCGAAGAACGCCAGGTGGACGTCGGAGAAGCGGGAGAAGGAAGCCAGTTCGATCACGCCGAGGAGCTTGTCCTCGAAGAGGATCGGGATGATCACGACGCTGGACGGGGACGCCTCCCCGAGACCGCTGTTGATCTTGATGTACCCCGGTGGGGCCTCCTCCACCAGGATCCGCTTCTTCTCGCGGGCCGCCTGCGCGACCAGGCCGTGCACGGGAAGGCCGCCGGTCTCGACGGTCGCGCCCTGCGCGGCGCCGTAGCCCGCGATGAACGCGAGGCCCTTGGTGGGCGCCACCGGGAGCGGGGCCGCGCCTTCCTCGTCGGGGTCGGCCAGGTAGAAGGCGCCGTACTGGGCGTTCACCAGCGGGGTCAGCTCGCGCAGGATCAGGTCGGCGACCTCCATCAGGTCGCGGTGGCCCTGCATCAGGGCGGCGAGGCGGGCGAGGTTGGACTCCAGCCAGTCCTTCGCGCGGGTGGTCTCGCGGAGGTTGGCCACCATCAGGTTGATGTTGTCCTTCAGCTCGGCGACCTCGCCCTGTGTCTCCACCGTGATCGACCGCGACATGTCGCCCTGGGCCACGGCCGAGGCGACCTCGGCGATCGCGCGGACCTGGGTGGTCAGGTTCGAGGCGAGCTCGTTCACGTTCGTCGTCAGGCGTTTCCAGGTGCCGTACACACCCTCGACCCGTGCCTGGCCGCCGAGTCGGCCCTCGGAGCCGACCTCACGGGCGACCCGGGTGACCTCGGAGGAGAAGGAGGACAGGGTGTCGACCATCGTGTTGATGGCGGTCTTCAGCTCCAGGATCTCGCCGCGCGCGTCCACGTCGATCTTCTTGGAGAGGTCGCCGTTGGCCACCGCCGTCGTCACCTGGGCGATGTTCCTGACCTGGGAGGTCAGGTTGTCCGCCATGTAGTTGACGTTGTCCGTGAGATCCCGCCACACACCGGACACGCCCAGCACCTGGGCCCGTCCGCCGAGGGCGCCGTCCGTACCGACCTCGCGGGCGACCCTGGTCACCTCGTCTGCGAAGGCCCGCAGCTGCTCCACCATCGTGTTGACGGTGTCCTTCAGTTCCAGGATCTCGCCGCGGGCGTCGACGGTGATCTTCTTGGAGAGGTCGCCGTTGGCGACGGCGGTCGTCACCTGGGCGATGTTGCGGACCTGCGACGTCAGGTTCAGGGCCATGAAGTTGACGTTGTCGGTGAGGTCCTTCCAGACGCCGGAGACGCCTCGGACCTGGGCCTGACCGCCGAGGTTTCCCTCGGTGCCGACCTCGCGGGCGACGCGGGTGACCTCGTCGGCGAAGGCGGAGAGCTGGTCGACCATCGTGTTGATCGTCGACTTGAGTTCGAGGATCTCGCCCTTCGCCTCGACCGTGATCTTCTTGCCGAGGTCGCCCTGCGCGACGGCCGTGGAGACAAGGGCGATGTTCCTGACCTGGGAGGTCAGGTTGTCCGCCATGAAGTTGACGTTGTCGGTGAGGTCCTTCCAGACGCCGGAGACGCCCCGGACCTGGGCCCGGCCGCCGAGGTTTCCCTCGGTGCCGACCTCGCGGGCGACGCGGGTGACCTCACCGGCGAAGGCGGAGAGCTGGTCCACCATCGTGTTGATCGTCGACTTCAGCTCCAGGATCTCGCCCTGCGCGTCGACCGTGATCTTCTGGCTCAGGTCGCCGTTGGCGACGGCCGTGGTCACCTGGGCGATGTTGCGGACCTGCGACGTCAGGTTCGACGCCATGAAGTTGACGTTGTCGGTGAGGTCCTTCCAGACCCCGGAGACGCCCCGGACCTGGGCCCGGCCGCCGAGCCGGCCCTCGGTGCCGACCTCGCGGGCCACCCGGGTGACCTCGTCGGCGAAGGCGGAGAGCTGGTCCACCATCGTGTTCACGGTGAGCTTCAGCTCCAGCAGCTCGCCGGTCGCCTCGACGGTCACCGTCCGGGTGAGGTCGCCGCGCGCCACCGAAGTGGTCACCAGGGCGATGTCCCGCACCTGCGCGGTCAGCCGGGCGGCCATGGTGTTGACCGCCTCCGTCACGTCCCGCCAACTCCCGGACAGGCCACGGACCTTGGCCCGGCCGCCGAGGCGCCCCTCCGTGCCGACCTCACGGGCGACCCTCGTCACCTCGCCGGTGAACAGCGACAGCTGGTCGACCATCTTGTTCACGGCGCGGCCCAACCGCCGCAGATCGCCCCGCAGTTGGCGGTTGCCGTCGTGCAGGTCGACGCGCTGGGTCAGATCGCCTCCGGCCACCGCGTCCAGCACGCGCGTGGCGTTCGCGGCGGGGGCGACCAGGGCGTCGAGCGTCTGGTTCACGTCGTCGACCCGGGTCGCCCAGGCGCCCTGGCCCGGACTGGCCGACAGTCGCTCGTCGAGGCGGCCGTGACGGACCAACTCGCGCCGTACGCGCTGCACTTCGGAGCCGAAGTGGGTGCTGCGGTCGATGATCTGGTTGAAGAGGGCGCACAGTTCCGCGACCGGAGCGGGGCCCGTCTCCGGGACCTTCGTGAAGCTGCCGTCGCGCGCGGCGGTCATGGCCGCGGCCAGCGCGCGGAGATCGGACGCCTGGATCAGTCCGTCCGTTCGGCCCTCCTTCCGGCCGTTTTCGGACAACCGCGTATCACTGTTCTCACTCATGGTGGCCCACTTCGGTAACTCGGCGCTTATGGGCGTGGTCAGTCTGTCACTCTGGCCGTGCCGCCTGAGGCCTATTCGTCCGAACTTTCTCAGGGAGCCGCTCAGTGGGGGCCATTCCGACGCAACGGGACACCGTGTCCTGCGTTTCTGATGCGCCGGCGCGCGTCGGGTCCGAGTCCCTGCACGCCGCGCCCGCGTACGCGGGCCTCGACCGGCGCGCGACGGCGCATCTGTCGCTCCAGGGCGGGCCGCTCGCGCCCGGAGCCGCCCGGCGCTTCGTCTCCGCCGCGCTCACGGAGTGGGCCGAGCTGGGCCTGCCCGGCACCGACGCGCTCCCGGCCCGCGTCGTCGAGGACGCGCTCGTGGTGGTCAGCGAGCTGGTCACCAACGCGGTGGTCCACGCGGGCACCGATGTCGAACTGTTCTGCAGGCTCGGCCGGGACGCCCCGACCGACGCCGGATGGCTGCTCCTGGAGGTCTCGGACCACCATCCCTCCCGGGAGGTACGGGGCGAGGGCGCCGAGCGGCCCTACCTCCTCGAACGGCCTTACGGCGCCGCCGAGTACGGGCGTGGCCTGCGCCTGGTCGCCGCGCTCTGCGAAGCCTGGGGGATCACCTACCGGACCGGCGCGAAGACCGTCTGGGCCCGGCTGTCGGTCGACGGGGCGATGGCGGTGGAGGGGGCGTTCGAGCCGTACGGCGGGGATGCGGGCGGCCCGGCGGCCGAGGGAGCCCAGGTGGTCGACGCCTGGGATGCGCGGGCGTACGCCGGTGCGGCCGGCCCCGGACAGGACGTGGACCCGGTCGGCCTCGTCGCGTCCGTGCCGCGGCCCGGCGGGGAGCGCGACCGGGAGTGGCTGAACCGGGGTGCGCTCTCCTTCCTGGCGGAGGCGTCCGATCTGCTCACCGGACAGCTGGACGAGGATTTGGTCGCCGCGCTCGCCGGGCAGCTGCTCGTCCCGAGACTGGCCGACTGGTGCGCGGTGTGGCTGGAGGAGGAGGGGCTGGGCTGGCGCGGCGGCGACGGTTCGCTCGGCCCCGCGCCCCGCCTCGCCCGCGTCTGGCACGGCAGCGAGAACCGCATCGAGGAACTGCGCCGAGCCCTGGAGAAGAACCCCCCGAGGCTGCCCGACTCGGTGAGATCACGGGCGGTACCTGTGCCGTGGCCGGCGCTGGGGGAGGGCGGCGGGACGTTCACGGGCGAAGCGGGGCCGGTGGTGGACGACGCCGTTGTGCCCCGGGGCGCAGCCGCGCCGGTGGGGGAGAGGGGAGCCGAAACGGCCCAGGGTGAGCCCGGACCGGTGGTGGACGACGGTGCCAGGGCGGCCCGACGTGAGGCAGGTGACGTGGCCGAGGGCCATGCCGGGGCACCCCGGGGCGCGATCGGGCCGGTGGTGGGAAGTGGAGGGCGGGCGGCCCAGGGTCTGGCCGGGGCCGGGGCCGGGGGCCAACCCGCCACCTGGGCCGAAGCCGCCACCTGGGCCGAAGCCGGTACCTGGGACCGGGCCGAGGCCGGACTCGGAGGTGAAGCCGGGGCCGCAGCCGGAGTCCGGGCCGCCACCCGAACCGGGCCCTGGGCCGAAACCGCAGCCGGGCCCGCAGCCGGACTCGGAAACGAAGCCGGAGTCCGAGCGGGAAACGAAGCCGGAGTCCGAGTGGGAAACGAAGCCGGAGTCCGAGTGGGAAACGAAGCCGGAGTCCGAGCGGGAAGCCAAGCCCGGGTCCGAGTGGGAAACGAAGCCGGCGCCGCGCTCGCCTATCGGCTGATCGCCGGTGGGCGGCCGCTCGGGACGCTTGTCATCGGGCGGGCCGGGCTGCCGCGGTTTCCCGACGAGGTGACCGGGCTGGTCGAGGACCTCAGCCGGCGGATCGCGCTGTCCATCGGCGCCGCCCGCCAGTACGCCCGCCAGGCCACCATCAGCCGCGTCCTGCAGCGCGGACTGCTGCCGGGCGCGGTCGCCGAGATCCCCGGAGTGTCCAGCGCGCTCGTCTACGAGCCGTGCGACAAGGGCGGACCCAGCGGCGACTTCTACGACCTCTTCCCTGCGGGCCGGGGCCGCTGGTGCTTCGCGATCGGTGACGTCCAGGGCAAGGGCCCCGAGGCGGCCGTCGTCATCGGTCTCGCCCGGCCCTGGCTGCGGCTGCTCGCCCGCGAGGGCTACGGCGTCGCGGACGTGCTCGACCGCCTCAACCAGCTCCTCCTCGACGACGCGACCGAGGCCGCCGACGCCGCCGCCCGCGCCCTGGTCACGGCGGGCGACCCCGGCCTCGTCGACCCCGACGGCCCGCAGACCCGCTTCCTGTCCCTCCTCTACGGCGAACTCGTCCCGGTCGACGGCGGGGTCCGCTGCACCCTCGCCTCCGCCGGGCACCCGCTGCCGCTGCTGCTGGGCCCCGACGGCGACGTACGGGCCGTGGCCGAGCCGCAGACGCTGCTCGGGGTGATCGAGGACACCGCGTACGTCTCCGAGACCTTCGAGCTGCGCCACGGCGACACCCTGCTGTGCGTGACCGACGGCGTCACCGAGCGCCGCAGCGGCCCACGCATGTTCGACGACGAGGACGGCCTCGCGACCGCGCTCTCCGGCTGCGCCGGGCTCGACGCCGAGCTCACCGCCGAACGCATCCGACGGCTCGTCCACGAGTTCGGGGAACGGCCGCCCGACGACGACCTCGCGCTGCTGGTACTGCGGGCGGAATGAGGACCCGCGGGGGTGCGGGACAATGGAGGACATGCCTTCCGCACTCCCCGACGGTGAGCCCGTCCCCGACGACGGCGCGCTGCCCACGCACGCCCTGGCCGGCGCGGCCGAGCGGCCCCTCGGGTTCTATCTGCACGTCCCGTACTGCGCGACCCGCTGCGGCTACTGCGACTTCAACACCTACACCGCCACCGAGCTGCGCGGCACCGGCGGTGTCCTCGCCTCCCGCGACAACTACGCGGACACCGTCGTCGACGAGATCCGCCTCGCCCGCAAGGTGCTCGGCGACGACCCGCGCCCCGTCCGCACCGTCTTCGTCGGCGGCGGCACACCCACCCTGCTGGCCGCCGACGACCTCGTACGGATGCTGGGGGCGATCCGGGACGAGTTCTCTCTCGCCGACGACGCGGAGGTGACGACCGAGGCGAACCCGGAGTCCGTCGACCCGGCGTATCTGGAGACCCTGCGCGCCGGCGGCTTCAACCGGCTCTCGTTCGGGATGCAGAGCGCCCGGCAGCACGTCCTGAAGATCCTCGACCGCACGCACACACCCGGACGCCCCGAGGCCTGCGTCGCGGAGGCACGCGCCGCCGGCTTCGACCACGTCAACCTCGACCTGATCTACGGCACGCCCGGGGAGTCCGACGACGACTGGCGGGCCTCCCTGGACGCCGCGCTCGGCGCCGGACCCGACCACGTCTCGGCGTACGCGCTGATCGTCGAGGAGGGCACGCAGCTCGCCCGGCGCATCCGTCGCGGTGAGGTCCCGATGACGGACGACGACGTGCACGCCGACCGCTACCTCATCGCCGAGGAGATGCTGTCGGCCGCCGGGTTCGACTGGTACGAGGTCTCCAACTGGGCCACCTCCGACGCCGGACGCTGCCTGCACAACGAGCTGTACTGGCGGGGCGCCGACTGGTGGGGCGCGGGACCGGGCGCCCACAGCCACGTCGGCGGCGTGCGCTGGTGGAACGTCAAGCACCCCGGCGCGTACGCGGGCGCGCTGGCGGCGGGGAAGTCGCCGGGCGCCGGGCGCGAACTGCTGTCGGACGAGGACCGCCGGGTCGAGCGCATCCTGCTGGAGCTGCGGCTGCGGGAGGGGTGCCCGTTGTCGCTGCTGAGGGAGGAGGGCCGCGCCGCCGCCGGGCGCGCGCTCTCCGACGGGCTGCTGGAGGCGGGACCGTACGAGGAGGGGCGCGCGGTGCTCACACTGCGGGGCCGGTTGCTGGCGGACGCGGTGGTGCGGGACCTGGTGGACTGATCACTCGGACCCCGTCAGGCCCCACCGCTGTCCGTCACGAAGTCGATCAGCTCCTCCACCCGGCCCAGCAACTGCGGCTCCAGATCCCGATAGGACTCCACCCGCCCGAGAATCGCCTGCCACACCGCCCCCGTGTTCTCCGAGGGCCACCCCAGCGCCCGGCACACCCCGGTCTTCCAGTCCTGCCCGCGGGGCACGCGCGGCCATGCCTCGATGCCCACCGAGGACGGCTTCACGGCCTCCCAGACGTCGATGTACGGGTGGCCGACGACGAGCGCGTGCTCGCTGGTCACCGACGCGGCGATACGGGACTCCTTGCTGCCGGGGACCAGGTGGTCCACCAGGACCCCGAGGCGGGCGTCCGGCCCCGGGGCGAAGTCCTCGACGATCGCGGGAAGGTCGTCCACGCCCTCCAGGTACTCCACCACCACGCCCTCGATCCGCAGATCGTCGCCCCACACCTTCTCGACGAGTTCGGCGTCGTGGCGGCCCTCCACGTAGATGCGCCCGGCGCGGGCCACCCGCGCGCGGGCGCCCGGCACGGCCACCGAGCCCGAGGCCGTGCGGGAGGGACGGACAGGGGCCGACGGCGAGGGGCGGACCAGCGTCACCACCCGGCCCTCCAGCAGGAAGCCCCGGGGCTCCAGCGGGAACACCCGGTGCTTGCCGAAGCGGTCCTCCAGCGTCACCGTGCCCGCCTCGCAGCGGACGACCGCGCCGCAGAAGCCGGTGGTGGGTTCCTCGACCACCAGACCGGGATCGGCGGGGACCTCGGGGACCGGCTTCGGCTTCTTCCAGGGAGGGGTCAGGTCGGGTGAGTACTGGCGCATTCGAGTGACGATAGGAGAAGCCGCACCCGGATGCCCGCGCCCTCAGCCCGACACGCCGAAGCGGCGCGCCAGGGCGTCGCGCTGGGCCCGGACGAACGCCGCGTCCACCACCGCCCCGTGGCCGGGCACGTACAGCGCGTCCTCGCCGCCCAGGTCCAGCAGCCGGTCAAGGGCGGCCGGCCAGCGCGCGGGGATCGCGTCGGGGCCGGCCTGGGGCTCGCCGGACTCCTCGACCAGGTCTCCGCAGAACACCACCTCCGGGGAGCCGTGCGCGGTGGCGGGGACCAGGACCGCCAGGTCGTGGCCCGTGTGCCCGGGGCCCACGTTCGCCAGGAGCACCCGGACGTCGCCCCCGAGGTCGAGCGTCCACTCGCCCGAGACCAGGTGCCGGGGGCGTACCAGCAGAGCGGCGGCCTCGGTGGCGTCCGCCGGGGGGAGGCCGTGGTGCACGGCGTCCGCGCGGAGGGCTTCGTGGTCACGGCTCAGGACGCCGTCGACGCCCACCGCGCCGAAGACCTCCACGCCGGCGAACGCGGCCGCCCCGAAGACATGGTCGAAGTGGGGGTGGGTGAACGCGAGATGTGTCACACGGGCGCCACCGAGCAGCCGGCACGCCTCGGCACGCAACCGCGCGCCCTCCCGCAGGCTCGAACCCGCGTCGATCACGAGGGCTGCACCGTCCCCGATCACCAGCCCGGCCGTGCAGTCCCAGCCGGGCAGGCGGCACCGTCCGACCCGGGGCGTCAATTCCTGCCACCCGCACTCTTCCCAAGTCACCGTCATGCGCCGACGCTAGCCGTAGCTCCCCGGGGCGCACCGCGGCTCCCCCGCCGCCTTCCGTGTGCCGGAGGGGGCCGATCGTCTCCTACCGACCGGTAGGAGACGGCCCGGAGGCGGCCCGGAGGTGGCCCGACATCGCAGGACAGGTCGGTACACGTCGGCACGACATGGCTGGACCGGCCTTGCCGGGGGCGTACCCCACCGCCGTACACTGGGCGGGGAGTGTTGGCACTCGCCCGGGGTGAGTGCCAAGGGGAAGCCGCAGGAGAGCGAACTGGAGGTGTGCGCGGTGCTCAGTGAACGCAGGCTCCAGGTGCTGCGCGCCATCGTCCAGGACTATGTGGGCACCGAGGAGCCGGTCGGTTCCAAGGCGCTCACGGAGCGGCACAACCTGGGCGTCTCCCCGGCGACCGTCCGCAACGACATGGCGGCGCTGGAGGACGAGGGCTTCATCGCCCAGCCCCACACCAGCGCGGGCCGTATCCCCACCGACAAGGGGTACCGGCTCTTCGTCGACAAGCTCGCCGGGGTCAAGCCGATGACCCCGCCCGAGCGGCGCGCCATCCAGAACTTCCTGGACGGCGCGGTCGATCTCGACGACGTGGTGGCGCGGACCGTGCGGCTGCTCGCGCAGCTCACCCGGCAGGTCGCCGTCGTGCAGTATCCGTCGCTCACACGGTCGACGGTGCGGCACGTGGAACTGCTGTCGCTGGCGCCCGCCCGGCTGATGCTCGTGCTGATCACGGACACGGGACGGGTGGAGCAGCGGCTGGTGGACTGCCCGGCGCCGTTCGGAGAAACGTCACTCGCGGACCTGCGTGCCCGGCTCAACAGCAAGGTCGCGGGCCGCCGGTTCACCGACGTGCCGAGACTGGTCGAGGACCTGCCCGAGGCGTTCGACCTGGAGGACCGGGGCACGGTCGCGACGGTGCTCTCCACCCTCCTCGAAGCACTCGTCGAGGAGAGCGAGGAGCGGCTGATGATCGGCGGAACCGCCAATCTCACCCGCTTCGGACATGACTTCCCCCTCACCATCCGGCCCGTTCTGGAAGCCTTGGAGGAGCAGGTCGTCCTCCTCAAGTTGCTTGGTGAGGCCGGGGATTCGGGCATGACCGTACGCATCGGTCATGAGAACGCGTATGAGGGACTCAACTCCACGTCCGTCGTCTCCGTCGGCTACGGTTCGGGCGGTGAGGCAGTAGCGAAACTGGGCGTGGTCGGACCTACGCGCATGGACTATCCGGGAACGATGGGAGCGGTACGAGCGGTGGCACGGTACGTCGGACAGATCCTGGCGGAGTCCTGAGTGGCCACGGACTACTACGCCGTGCTCGGCGTGCGCCGCGACGCGTCCCAGGACGAGATCAAGAAGGCGTTCCGGAGGCTCGCGCGCGAGCTGCACCCGGACGTCAACCCCGATCCGAAGACCCAGGAGCGGTTCAAGGAGATCAACGCCGCCTACGAGGTGTTGTCGGACCCGCAGAAGAAGCAGGTCTACGACCTCGGCGGCGACCCCCTGTCCCAGGCGGGCGGCTCGGGTGCGGGCGGCTTCGGAGCCGGCGGCTTCGGGAACTTCTCGGACATCATGGACGCCTTCTTCGGTACGGCGTCGCAGCGGGGTCCCCGGTCGCGTACGCGGCGGGGACAGGACGCGATGATCCGGCTGGAGATCGACCTCGACGAGGCGGCCTTCGGCACCACGAAGGACATCCAGGTCGACACCGCCATCGTCTGCACGACGTGCAGCGGCGAGGGCGCGGCCCCGGGCACCACCGCGCAGACCTGTGACATGTGCCGCGGCCGTGGTGAGGTCTCGCAGGTCACGCGGTCCTTCCTCGGTCAGGTCATGACCTCCCGGCCCTGTCCGCAGTGCCAGGGGTTCGGCACGATCGTCCCCAACCCGTGCCCCGAGTGCGCGGGCGACGGGCGGGTGCGGTCGCGGCGGACGCTCACGGTCAAGATCCCGGCCGGTGTCGACAACGGCACGCGGATCCAGCTCGCCGGTGAGGGCGAGGTCGGGCCCGGTGGCGGTCCCGCCGGTGATCTCTACGTCGAGATCCACGAGCTGCCGCACTCGACGTTCCAGCGGCGCGGTGACGATCTGCACTGCACGGTCACGATCCCGATGACGGCGGCCTCCCTCGGCACGAAGGTGCCGCTGGAGACGCTGGACGGTCTGGAGGAGGTCGACATCCGGCCCGGGACGCAGTCCGGGCAGTCGATCCCGCTGCACGGCCGCGGTGTCACGCATCTGCGGGGCGGCGGCCGGGGTGATCTGATCGTCCACGTCGAGGTGCAGACGCCGACGAAGCTGGATCCCGAGCAGGAGGCCCTGCTGCGGCAGCTCGCCGCGCTGCGCGGGGAGGAGCGGCCCACCGGGCAGTTCCAGCCCGGGCAGCAGGGGCTGTTCTCCCGGCTGAAGGACGCGTTCAACGGGCGTTAGCCGTGCGGGTGCGGGTGCGGGTGCGGGTGCGTGGGGGCTGGTCGCCCAGTTCCCCGCGCCCCTGAGGAGCAGGGGCTGTGCCCCGTGCTTCTCAGGCCCGCGGGGGCCTGGTTCCTCAGGGGCGCGGGGAATTGCGCGCGAGAAGTCCCACCGGGCCCGCACCCGAACACTCGGCCGCCCCCGATTCGGCGATGTCCGGAGGACAGTGGCACCATGCCGTCATGTCCTCCGCGCTGACCGATCTCGTCCCGCTGCCGATCGTGCAGGCCCCCATGGCGGGCGGTGTGTCCGTGCCGCGGCTGGCCGCCGCCGTGTCCGAGGCGGGCGGGCTGGGCTTCCTCGCCGCCGGGTACAAGACGGCCGACGGGATGTACCAGGAGATCAAGGCGCTCCGCGCCCTCACCTCGCGCCCCTTCGGCGTGAACCTGTTCATGCCGCAGCCGGAGTACTCCGAGCCCGCCGCCGTCGACGTCTACGCGGAGCAGCTGGCCGGTGAGGCCACCTGGTACGACGCCGAGCTGGGCGACCCGGACAGCGGACGCGACGACGGCTACGAGGCCAAGCTCGCGGTGCTGCTCGACAACCCCGTGCCGGTGGTGTCGTTCCACTTCGGCTGCCCGACCCCCGAGGTCGTGGAGTCCCTCGCCCGCAAGGGCACGCTCACCCTGGTCACCGCGACCTCGGCGGAGGAGGCCCAGGCCGTGGAACGGTCCGGTGCCCACGCCGTGATCGTGCAGGGCGTCGAGGCGGGCGGCCACCAGGGCACCCACCGGGACGACCCCGAGCGGGACTGCGCCGGCATCGGCCTGCTCTCCCTGGTCGCCCAGGTCCGCGAGGCCGTGGCCCTGCCGATGGTCGCGGCCGGCGGCATCATGCGCGGCGGTCAGATCGCCGCCCTCCTCACGGCGGGCGTGAGCGCGGCCCAGCTCGGCACGGCCTTCCTCGCCACCGACGAGTCCGGCGCGCACGCCGTCCACAAGCTGGCCCTGACCGACCCCCTCTTCGTCCGCACCGAGCTGACCCGCGCCTTCTCCGGCCGCCCGGCCCGCGGCCTGCTCAACCGCTTCCTGCGCGAGCACGGCCCGTACGCGCCCGTCGCCTACCCCGAGGTCCACCACCTCACCTCGCCGCTGCGGAAGGCCGCCGCCAAGGCCGGCGACGCGCAGGGCATGGCGTTGTGGGCCGGGCAGGGGCACCGGATGGCCCGAAAGCTGCCGGCCGGGGAGCTGGTCCGGGTGCTGGCCGCCGAGATCGCCGCCACGCAGGCCGAGCAGGCCGCCGCGCGGGTCGGCGGGACGGGCGGGGCCCGCGGCGGGAGCGAGGGCCGATGACCGCGCCGGTGTTCGTGGTGGACGGGTTCGAGGGCCTGGGACCGGAGATCGTGGTCGACGGCCCCGAAGGGCGGCACGCCGTCTCGGTGAAGCGGCTGCAGCCCGGTGAGGACGTCGTCCTCACCGACGGGCGGGGCCGGTGGCTGAACGGGGTGGTGAAGGCCGCCGAGGGCAAGGACCGGCTGGTCGTCATGGACACGGGGGGCCTGGTCGAGGAGCTTCCGGCGCAGCCCCGTCTCACCGTCGTCCAGGCGCTGCCCAAGGGCGACCGGGGCGAACTGGCCGTCGAGACCATGACCGAGGTCGGCATCGACGCCATCGTGCCCTGGGCCGCCGCCCGCTGCATCACCCAGTGGCGGGGCGAGCGAGGGCAGAAGGCGCTCGCCAAGTGGCGGGCCACCGCGCGGGAGGCGGGCAAGCAGTCCCGCCGGACGCGGTTCCCCGAGGTCGCGGACGCGGCCACGAGCAAGCAGGTCGCGGCACTGCTGGCGAAGGCCGACTTCGCCGCCGTCCTGCACGAGAGCGGCGACGAGACCCTGGCGACGGCCGAGCTGCCGGCGGCCGGGGAGATCGTGCTCGTCGTGGGGCCCGAGGGGGGCGTGTCGCCGGAGGAGCTGGCGCTCTTCGGCGAGGCGGGCGCGGGGGCGTACCGACTCGGGCCCAGTGTGCTGCGTACGTCGACCGCCGGGACGGCGGCCGGGGCGCTGCTGCTGGGCAGAACCGGACGCTGGTCCTGACCGCCCCGGTCCGGGCCCCGTCCCCACAACCCCTGGGAGCATCGTGGAACTCGCCCAAGTAAGGCTGCTCGTCTCCGACTTCGCCGCGTGCTATCGCTTCTACGCCGACGTCCTCGGCCTGAAGCCGCAGTCCGGGGCGGCCGAGGGGCCGTACGAGAAGTTCAGTCCGGCGATCGGGTCCGCGGGTATCGCCCTGCAGGACCGGGCGATGATGGCGGAGGTCCTCGGGGAGCTGGCCGACGCGGCGAACGGGCACCGGTCGCTGGTCGTCCTGCGGGTCGACGACCTCGACGCGTACTGCGAGCAGATCACCGAACGCGGCGCACGCCTCCTGCACGGGCCCACACCCATGACCGACCGGATGCGGGTGGCCCATCTCAAGGACCCCGAGGGGAACTTGGTGGAGCTGCAGGAATGGCTGCTGATGCGCGGCTGAGGCCGCGTACGCCCGGCGCACCACCGGTTCACCCTTCCCGGCGGCATGGCCGCACGCGGTCTTCCGTGGCGCGGCCACCGGTGGCAGGCTGCCGTGCATGCGGGTATGGAGGCGTGTCAGGGCGCACCGGACCGGCGGGCGCCGACTTCTGCTGGGAGCCGGGCTCGGACTCGGCGCCGTCATGAGCCTGGTGGCCTGTGAGGGCGGCGGGCTCAACACCGGCGCGGTCGCGTTCACGACGGACCAGCTGGCCACCAAGGAGCTGGAGCGGGAGGGCCTCGACGTCCGGTGGCTCACCTGCACGGCCTCGTACGACGGCGACGCGGGCAAGAAGTCCGGGTCGCCGTCCGCGTCCGTCGCCACCGTCGCGAACGTCGACTGCACCGGCGAGGACAAGGAAGGCCGGGACATCAGTCTCACCGGGAAGGTGACGAAAGAGGTCAACGGCAGATGCGTACGCGGGGACCTGACCGCGAAGGTCGGCGGCAAGGAGTGGTTCCACGTCGAGGGGCTCGGCAACTGCGACGCCCCCGCCCCGAGCACCGGGCCGACGGATCAGGGCCGGCCGGGACCGACCGTGACGGTCACCGTCACCCAGACCGTCTGGTGCCAGAAGGACCCGGCATGCGTGCCCGAGGGCAAGTGAGGCCCGGCCCCGGGGCAACTCGCGCCCGGGGTGAGGGACATGATCCAAACCCCTCCCAATCAGGCCGAACGCTGCTTACAGTGACCGGGTGACTCAGCTCGCGTATTTCCGGTATCCGCACCTGCACGGCGACCTGGTCGCCTTCACCGCCGAGGACGACGTGTGGGTCGCGCCTCTGGACGGCGGCCGTGCCTGGCGGGTCAGCGCGGACAACGTGCCCGTGAACCATCCGCGGATCTCCCCGGACGGCACCACCCTGGCGTGGACCTCCACGCGGGACGGCGCGCCCGAGGTGCAGGTGGCGCCCGTCGACGGCGGATCGGCCAGGCGCCTGACGTACTGGGGGAGCTGGCGCACCCAGGTGCGCGGCTGGACGCCCGACGGCCGGGTCCTCGCGCTCAGCACCCAGGGGCAGGCCAGCCTCCGGCGGAGCTGGGCGCGCGCCGTCCCGCTCGACGGCGGCCCGGCCGGCACCCTCCCGTACGGGCCGGTCGGTGATGTCGCCCACGGCCCCGCGACCGTGCTGCTGTCCGCGCCGATGGGCCGCGAGGCCGCCTGGTGGAAGCGGTACCGGGGCGGCACGGCGGGCAAGCTGTGGATCGACCGCGCGGGTGAGGACGGCGAGGGCGCCGGGGAATTCGCGCGGCTGCACGCCGACTTGGACGGGAACATCGAGTACCCGCTGTGGGTGGGTGACCGGATCGCGTTCCTCTCCGACCACGAAGGCGTCGGAGCGCTGTACTCCTCGCTCGCCGACGGCTCCGACCTGCGGCGGCACACCCCCGTCGACGGCTTCTACGCCCGGCACGCGGCCACCGACGGCACCCGGGTCGTGTACATGGCCGCGGGTGAACTGTGGCTGCTGGACGACCTGGACGGGGCCGAACCGCGCCGACTCGACATCCGGCTCGGCGGACAGCGCGTCGACCTCCAGCCCTTCCCGGCGAACGCGTCCCGCTGGTTCGGCTCGGCCTCGCCCGACCACACCGCCCGGGGCAGCGCCGTCTCCGTACGCGGCTCGATCCACTGGATCACCCACCGCTCCGGCCCCACCCGTGCGCTCGCCGCCGAGCAGGGCGTACGGGCCCGGCTGCCGCGCACCTTCCGGGTGGAGGGCGAGGAGTGGGTCGTGTGGGTGACGGACGCGGAGGGCGACGACGCGCTGGAGTTCGCCCCGGCGACCGGTGCGGCCCCGGGCGCCACGCCGCGCCGGCTCGCCGCGGGGCAGCTGGGCCGCGTCCTCGGGCTCTCGGCCGCGCCCGACGGCAGCCGGGTCGCCGTCGCCGCGCACGACGGCCGGGTCCTGCTCGTCGAGCGGGAGACGGGGGAGGTGCGGGAGGTCGACCGCAGCGAGGACGGCGAGGTGTCCGGGCTGGTCTTCTCGCCCGACTCCGCCTGGCTCGCGTGGTCGCACCCCGGCCCGCGCCCGCTGCGTCAGCTGAAGCTCGCCAACACCGCCGACCTGTCCGTCACCGAGGCGACCCCGCTCCGCTTCCAGGACTTCTCGCCGACGTTCACCCTCGACGGCAAGCACCTCGCCTTCCTCTCCGCCCGCGCCTTCGACCCGGTCTACGACGAACACGTCTTCGACCTCCACTTCGTCAGCGGGGCCCGGCCGCACCTCATCACGCTCGCCGCGACCACGCCGTCGCCCTTCGGGCCGCAGCGGCACGGCCGCCCGTTCGAGGCACCCGACAAGGACGAGACCCCCGACAGCGAGGGCGCCCCGACGACCCGGATCGACCTGGACGGACTCGCCGACCGGATCGTCCCCTTCCCGGTCGAGGCCGCCCGCTACTCCACGCTCCGCGCCGCCAAGGACGGCGTCCTGTGGCTGCACCACCCCGTCACCGGTGTCCTCGGCCACTCCCGGGCCACACCCGACGACCCCGACCCGAAGACCTCCCTGGAGCGCTACGACCTCGCCCAGCGGCGTCTCGAACACCTCGCCTCCGACGCCGACCACTTCGCCGTCAGCGGCGACGGCAAACGGGTCCTGCTGTGGACCGACGGCAAGCTCAAGGTCGTCCCCAGCGACCGGCGCGCCTCCAACGACGACGAGAGCGACAGCAACATCACCGTCGACCTCTCGCGCGTACGGCTGACCGTCGACCCGGCCGCCGAGTGGCGCCAGATGTTCGACGAGACCGGCCGTTTGATGAGGGACAACTTCTGGCGCCCCGACCTCGGCGGGGTGGACTGGGACGGCGTCCTGGACCGGTACCGCCCGGTCCTGGAACGGGTGGCCACCCACGACGACCTCGTGGACCTGCTGTGGGAGGTGCAGGGCGAGCTGGGGACCTCGCACGCGTACGTCACCCCGCGCGGCCGGGGCGGTTCCGGCGACCGGCGGCAGGGGCTGCTCGGGGCGGACGTCTCCCGGCACGAGGACGGCAGCTGGCGCATCGACCGGGTGCTGCCGTCGGAGACCTCCGACCCCGACGCGCACTCACCGCTCGCCGCGCCCGGTGTGGCCGTGCGGGCCGGGGACGCGATCGTCGCCGTGGGCGGCCGGCCGGTCGACCCGGTGGCCGGGCCCGGACCGCTGCTCGTCGGCACGGCGGGCAAGGCGGTCGAGCTGACCGTCCTGCCGGCCGGCGGCGGGGACCTGCGGCATCCCGTGGTGGTGCCCATCTCCGACGAGGAGCCGTTGCGGTACCACGCGTGGGTGGCCGACCGGCGGGCCTACGTCCACGAGAGGTCCGGTGGCCGGCTCGGGTACCTGCACGTGCCCGACATGGTCGGCTCCGGCTGGGCGCAGCTCCACCGCGACCTGCGGGTCGAGGTCGCCCGGGAGGGGCTCGTCGTGGACGTCCGGGAGAACCGGGGCGGGCACACCTCGCAGCTCGTGGTGGAGAAACTGGCGCGGCGGATCGTCGGATGGGATCTGCCGCGCGGGATGCGCGCGACCAGCTACCCCGACGACGCGCCCCGGGGGCCCGTCGTCGCCGTCGCCAACGAGTTCTCCGGGTCCGACGGGGACATCGTCAACGCGGCCATCAAGGCGCTCGGGATCGGGCCGGTGGTGGGGACGCGGACGTGGGGCGGTGTCGTCGGGATCGACAGCCGCTACCGGCTGGTGGACGGCACGCTCGTGACGCAGCCGAAGTACGCCTTCTGGCTGGAGGGTTACGGGTGGGGCGTCGAGAACCACGGGGTCGATCCGGACGTGGAGGTCGTGCAGGCGCCGCAGGACCACGCGGCCGGGCGTGATCCCCAGCTCGACGAGGCGATCCGGATCGCGCTGGAGGGATTGGAGACGACACCGGCGAAGGCGGCACCGCCGCTGCCCGAGTCGTAGCCGCGCGGGTTCGTCGCCGGGTGCGGGTGAGCGGGGCTGATCGCGCAGTTCCCCGCGCCCCTGAGGAGCAGGAGCTGCCAACGCCCTGCTTCTCGGCGGACCCGCACCCGACGACGCACCCTGGCGATAGCATGCCCCGGTAGGCGATCACCGGTGGCTGGGAGGCAACACATGGCTGGGGAGCCGCAGGACGACTGTCTGTTCTGCAGGATCGTGGCGGGACACGTCCCGGCGACGATCGTGCGGGAGACGGACACGACGGTCGCGTTCAGGGACATCAACCCCCAGGCACCGACGCACGTCCTGGTCATCCCGAAGGCGCACTACGAGGACGCCGCGACCCTCGCCGCCGCCGCCCCGGACCTCGCCGCCGACGTCCTGCGCGAGACCAGGGCCGTCGCCGACGAGGACAAGCTGGAGAGCTACCGCATCGTCTTCAACACCGGCACCGGCGCCGGCCAGACCGTGTTCCACGCGCACGCCCACGTCGTCGGCGGCCGCGGCCTGCAGTGGCCCCCCGGGTAGCGCACCGTGTCCGTACGTGAACTGGTCGTCCTCGGCACCGCCAGCCAGGTCCCCACCCGGCACCGCAACCACAACGGCTATCTGCTGCGCTGGGACGCGGAGGGGCTGCTGTTCGACCCGGGTGAGGGCACCCAGCGGCAGATGCTGCGCGCCGGGGTCGCCGCACACGACCTGAACCGCATATGCGTCACCCACTTCCACGGCGACCACTCGCTGGGGCTGGCCGGTGTCGTCCAGCGGATCAACCTCGACCGGGTCCCGCACGACGTCACCGCGCACTACCCGCGCTCCGGGCAGCGGTTCTTCGACCGCCTGCGGTACGCCACCGCGTACCGGGAGACGGTCCAGCTGATCGAGGCGCCGGTCGACGGGGAGGGCGGGACACTGGCCGCCGCCTCGTCGTACACCCTCGACGCGCGCCGGCTCTCGCACCCCGTCGAGTCCTACGGCTACCGGCTCGTCGAACCCGACGGGCGCCGGATGCTGCCCGAGCGGCTCGCCGAACGCGGGATCGCGGGACCGGACATCGGACGGATCCAGCGGGAGGGCGCGGTCGGCGACGTCACGCTGGACGACGTGAGCGAGCCGCGGCGCGGACAGCGGTTCGCGTTCGTCATGGACACCCGGCTGTGCGACGGGGTCTACGCCCTCGCCGACGCGGCCGACATGCTCGTCATCGAGTCCACGTTCCTCGACGAGGACGTCCGACTCGCCGTGGACCACGGGCATCTGACGGCCGGACAGGCCGCCTCGGTCGCCCGCGACTGCGGCGTACGGCACCTCGTGCTCACCCACTTCAGCCAGCGGTACACCGAGCCCGCCGAGTTCGAACGGCAGGCGCGCGCCGCCGGGTTCGAGGGCGAGCTGACCGTGGCACACGACCTGATGCGGGTGGCGCTTCCGAAACGCCGATAGAGCAGCCGTACGATGCTTTGATGTCCCTCCCCAAAGCTGAACTGCACCTGCACATCGAAGGCACCCTGGAGCCGGAGCTGGCGTTCGCGCTGGCCGCCCGGAACGGGGTGGCGCTGCCGTACGCGGACACGGACGCGCTCCGCAAGGCGTACGAGTTCGAGGATCTGCAGTCGTTCCTGAACCTGTACTACGAGCTGATGGCCGTCCTGCGCACCGAGCGGGACTTCGCCGACCTCGCCGACGCCTATCTCGCCCGCGCCGCCGCCCAGGGCGTACGGCACGCGGAGATCTTCTTCGATCCGCAGGCCCACATCGCGCGCGGCGTGGGGATGGGGACGGTCGTCGAGGGGCTGTGGCGGGCACTGGGGCGGAGCGAGGAGACGCACGGCGTCTCCACTCGGCTGATCATGTGTTTTCTGCGGGACGAGTCCGCCGATGCGGCCCTCTCCACCCTGGAGGCCGCGAAGCCGTATCTCGACCGGATCACCGGGATCGGGCTGGACTCCGCCGAGGTCGGGCATCCACCGGTCAAGTTCCGCGAGGTGTACGAGGCGGCCGCCTCGCTGGGCCTGCGGCGGGTCGCGCACGCGGGGGAGGAGGGGCCGCCGGAGTACATCACCGAGGCCCTCGACGTCCTCGGTGTCGAACGCGTCGACCACGGGCTGCGGTGCATGGAGGACCCGGCCCTCGTCGAGCGGCTGGTGCGGGACCGGATCCCGCTGACGCTGTGCCCGCTGTCGAACGTCCGGCTGCGGACCGTCGACACCCTCGCCGACCACCCCTTGCCCGCCATGCTCGAAGCGGGCCTGCTGTGCACGGTCAACTCCGACGACCCGGCCTACTTCGGCGGGTACGCCGGTGACAACTTCGACGCCGTGCGGCGCACGCTCGGCCTGAGCGAGGAGCGGCTGCGCGAGCTGGCCCGCAACTCCTTCACCGCGTCCTTCCTGGAGGACGACGAGGAGCGGCGGGCCCGGTACCTCGCCGAGGTGGACGCGTACGAGTTCGGCTGACCGGGCCCGTGCCCCGCGGACGACCCGCGGGGCGCCCGGTGGCGGCCGTCAGGCCGAACGGCGAAAGCCGATCGTGGGGACCGCCCGGCGCAGCGGCCAGGGGCTGACGTGGTCCGTCGGCAGCAGGTCCGCCAGGAAGGCGTACCGGCGCAGTGCCTCGGGGTCCTGGCCGTCCAGCGACCGCACCCGGCGCCACCACGCGGCCAGTTCCGACCAGCCGGGAGCGGACAACGACCCGCCGAACTCCTGCACCGACAGCGCGGCGGTCAGGCCCGCGAAGGCCAGCCGGTCCGCGAGGGGCCAGTCCGCCAGGGTGCCGGCGACGAAGCCGGCCACGAACACGTCACCCGCGCCCGTGGGGTCCAGGGCCTCCACGGCGATGGCCGGGACCTCCGCCGTCTCGCCGGTCCGGCCGTCCACGGCGTACGCGCCCTCCGCGCCCAGCGTCACCACGGCCAGCGGGACGTGGTCGGTCAGGGCGCGGGCGGCGGCCCGGGGGCACTCGGCGCCGGTGTACCGCATCGCCTCGGCCGCGTTCGGCAGGAACGCCTCGCAGTGGGCGAGGTCGGGCAGGCCCGCCAGGTCCCAGGCGCCGGTCTCGTCCCAGCCGACGTCCGCGAAGATCCGGGTGCCCGCGCTCGCGGCCCGTGCGATCCAGGGGGCGCGCACGCCGGGCGTGAGGGAGGCGACGGCGGCGCGGGCGTGGGGCGGGTACTCCGGCTCGGACTGCTCCGGGGGTGCCGCGTGGCCGTGGGAGACCATCGTGCGTTCGCCCTCGTAGGCCATGGAGACCGTGACCGGGGAGTGCCAGCCGAGGACCGTGCGGGAGGCGGAGAGGTCGATGCCCTCGCCCTGCTCCAGGGCGTCCCAGCAGTACTCGCCGTAGTGGTCGTCGCCGAAGGCCGCCGCGAGGGAGGTCTTCAGGCCCAGCCGGGCCAGGGCCGTGGCCATGTTGGCCACACCCCCCGGGCTCGATCCCATGCCGCGCGCCCAGGACTCCGTCCCGCGCACCGGGGCGGAGTCGAGGCCGGTGAAGATGATGTCGAGGAAGACGGTGCCTGTCAGGTAGACGTCCCAGGGCGGGTCGTCCGGTGCGCGCAGGGCCCTCAGCGGGTCGACCTGGGGCCGGTGCGGTCGCTCTCCCTTGAACGCGGTCACGATGTGCTCCCTGGCGTGGTGCGGATCCAGCCAGTCTGCACCAAGCGCTCCGCTCGGGGGTGCGGGTCGGGGTGGCGGGGGGCTCGGGTGTGTTGTCGGGTGCGGGTGCGTGGGGGCTGGTCGCGCAGTTCCCCGCGCCCCCGAAAGCTCAGGCCCTGCGGGCCTGAAAAGCACGGGGCGCAGCCCCTGCTTCCCAGGGGCGCGGGGAACTGCGCGAGAAGCCCCACCGGGCCGCAGCCGGCGAACGGCCCGGCGGGCTACCAGCGGGGCATCCGCGGCGTCACCCAGCCGGGGTCGGCCACGCGCATCGCCGCCGCGTCGTCCCGCTCCCGCAGGGAACCGTCGTCGGACAGCCACCGCCGGTGCAGGAACTCCAGCCTGGACCGGTCGAGTTCGACCCCGAGGCCCGGCGCGTCCGACACCCGTACCGCCCCGTCCTCGAACGTGAGCCGGGACGTGAGGACGTCCTCCGACTGCCATGGATAGTGGGAGTCGCAGGCGTGGTGCAGATTCGGCACGGTCGAGGCCACGTGGGTCATCGCGGCCAGACTGATCCCCAGGTGCGTGTTGGAGTGCATGGAGACCCCGACACCGAACGTCCGGCAGATCGCGGCCAGTTCACGCGTGTTGCGCAGACCGCCCCAGTAGTGGTGGTCGGAGAGGACGACCTGCACGGCCCCCTTCGTGAACGCCTCCTCGATCTCCGCGAAGGTCGTCACGCACATGTTGGTGGCGAGCGGCACGGACGTCCCCGCCGCCACCTCGGCCATCGCGGGTGTCCCGAGCGCCGGGTCCTCCAGGTACTCCAGTACGTCCGCCAACGCGTCGGCGACCCGGAGGGAGGTCTCCACGGTCCACGCCCCGTTGGGGTCCAGCCGCAGCGGGTGACCGGGGAACGCCTCGGCCAGCGCGCGGACCGCCGCGATCTCCTCGTCCGGCGGGAAGACGCCTCCCTTGAGCTTGAAGGACGTGAACCCGTACCGGTCCTTGAACCTCCGGGCCTGCGCGACGACCCCGGCCGGGTCGACCGCCGCTCCCCAGTCGTCCTTCTCGCAGGCGACCCCCTCGGGATGCTCCGCCCACTTGTAGAAGAGGTACGCGCTGTACTCCACGGCGTCCCGGACCTTCCCGCCGAGCAGGGCGTGCACGGGCAGCCCCAGCGCCTTGCCGAGCGCGTCGAGACAGGCGACCTCGAACGCCGAGACGACCGACAGCCGCAGCTTGTCGGCGGTCTGCACGCCGCGCAGCCCGCCCACGTCGACCTGCCATGAGACCCGTGCCCCGTCGACCGCCACCTCGTCGGCGAGGAGGGGCAGCGCGTTCAGATCGCTCACCCGGCGGCCCACCAGCTTCCGCGCGAACGGCCGGGCCAGCTCCAGGTACTTGGTGTCGCCGTACGTCTCACCCACACCCGTGAGCCCGTCGGCGGTGACGACCTCCACCACGAGCCGCGGGGTGTACGGCTGGTGCACGCCCTGCGTGTTCAGCAGCGGCGGGTCGGCGACCAGGATCGGGGTCAGACGGACGTCGGTGACGGTCAGGTCGCGGGTCACAGGGCGGCTCCGGCGGTCGGTACGGCGGACACGGCGCGGGTGCGGCCGGAGGCGGGCGGGCCGACCAGGCCGAGGCCGTCGGCCAGCAGCTTCTCCAGGTCCGCGAGGTCGGCGGGCGAGGGATCGGTGAGCGGGGCGCGTACGGGGCCGACGGGGCGGCCGCGCATCCGGGCCGCCGCCTTGACCAGCGAGACCGCGTATCCGGGGCGGCGGTCGCGCAGCTCGACGAACGGCACGTAGAAGCCGCGGAGCAGCCGGTCCACCGTCGCGTCGTCGCCGTGGCGCAGCGCGTCGAAGAAGGCGCCGGCGATCTCGGGCGCGAAGGCGTGCACGGCGGAGGAGTAGGCGGGGACGCCGACGGCGGCGTACGCGCGGGCCTGGATCTCGGCGGTGGCGGCGCCGTTGAAGAAGAGGAAGCCCTCGGGTGCGGCGAGCGTGAGGCGCTGCAGCCGGTCGAGGTCGCTGTGGCCGTCCTTGAGGCCGACGACGTGGGGGATCCGGGCGACCCGCCGCAGCGACCCGGCGGTGAGGGCGACCTGGCCGCGCTGGTAGGCGATGAGCGGCAGCCGGGTACGGGCGGCGATCTCCTCCAGCTGCCGGACCAGGCCCTCCTGCGGGGCGGCGACGAGGTAGTGCGGCAGCACGAGCAGGGCGTCGGCGCCCGCCTCCTCGGCGATCCGCGCGAACCGTACGGCCTGCGCCCAGCCGTAGCCGATGCCCGCGACGACGGGCACCCGGCCCGCCGTCACCTCCACGGCGGCGGTCACGACCTGCCGGTACTCGTCCTCGTCGAGCGAGAAGAACTCGCCGGTGCCGCAGGCGGGGAAGACGGCGCCGGGAGCGGTGGCGACCTGCGCGTCGAGGTGCGCGCGGAAGCCGTCGAGGTCGAGGGAGCCGTCGGCGCGGAAGCTGGTGAGCGGGAACGACAGGACGCCGTCCGCCATACCGTGCCGCAGCCGCCGGACCGTGTCCGTGAAGGGGTCCGCGGCCGGGCCGGCCGCCGCTCCGGTCGCCGGGTCCGTGTCGATGCCCACACGCATCATCTTCCTATGTAGACGTCATCCATGTATGGAAATGGAGATTAGGTAAGTGAACAAGGGCCGTCAAGAGGCCCGCGGGCGTGGACGGCGGCCCGCATACGATCGGCCCATGGCGGAGACAGACGGCGCCGGGGGCGTCCGCGAGGTGAAATCGGCGGCCCGCACGGTCGACCTGCTGGAACTGCTGGCCGCGCGCGGCGACCGGCCCGCGCGCCTCCAGGAGCTGGCGGACGAGCTGAGGGTCCCGCGCAGCTCGATGTACGCGCTGCTGCAGACCCTGATCGGCCGCGGCTGGGTGCGTACCGACAGCACGGGCTCCCTCTACGGCATCGGCATCCGCGCCCTGCTCACCGGTACCGGCTACCTGGACTCCGACCCGCGCGTGCGCGTCGTACGGCCCTATCTCGACGAGGCGTCCGAGGCCCTCGGGGAGACCATCCACCTCGCCCGGCTCGACGGCACGGACGTCGCCTACCTGGCCACCCGGGAGTCCCACGAGTACCTGCGCACGATCAGCCGCGTCGGCCGCCGCCTCCCCGCCCACGCCGGTGCCCTCGGCAAGGCCCTCCTCGCCGAACGCCCCGACACCGACCTCCCCGAGGGCCCCTACGAGGCGCTCACCCCGAACACCCGTACCACCCGCGAGGCCCTCGCCGCCGACCTCGCCGCCGTCCGCGCCCGCGGCTACGCCGTCGACCGCGAGGAGGGCGTCACCGGCATCGTCGGCTTCGGCTTCGCCCTGCGCACCGACACCCCGGCCGAGGACGCCGTCAGCTGCTCGGTCCCGGTCGCCCGTCTGACCCCGGAGCACGAGCGCCGCATCGTGGAGGTGATGCGGGAGATCCGCGCGAAGATCGAGGCGACGGCTCCGGGAGGGGCGGGAGCGCCCGTCTGGCGCTGAACGGCGAGGGGCACCGCCCCCACCGATCCCGGTAAAAGCCCTACGGCACTGTCACCGCCGCGTCGTACCCTGGAAAGGGCAACACGAGCCCCACGCCAAGAGGAGGAACCGCGGCCTACAGGGCCGGCCCATGACTCAGACACGCACAGCTCACACCTCCGCGCAGGGCAAGGCGAGAGCGCAGTTCACCGTCCCGGCGGCGCACCCCATGGTGACCGTGCTGGGTTCCGGCGACTCCCTCCTGCGCGTGATCGAGAAGGCCTTCCCGGCGGTCGACATCCATGTCCGGGGCAATGAGATCAGCGCGGTCGGCGAGGCCCCCGAAGTCACTCTCGTCCAGCGCGTGTTCGACGAGATGATGCTGGTGCTCCGCACCGGACAGCCGATGACGGAGGACGCAGTGGAACGCTCGATCGCCATGCTGAGAGCGAGCGAGAACGGGAAGAGCGACGGCCAGGAGACCCCGGCCGAGGTACTGACGCAGAACATCCTGTCCTCGCGCGGCCGCACGATCCGCCCCAAGACGCTCAACCAGAAGCGGTACGTCGACGCCATCGACAAGCACACCGTCGTCTTCGGCATCGGCCCCGCCGGCACGGGCAAGACCTACCTGGCCATGGCCAAGGCCGTCCAGGCCCTGCAGTCCAAGCAGGTCAACCGGATCATCCTCACCCGCCCGGCGGTCGAGGCCGGCGAGCGCCTGGGCTTCCTCCCGGGCACGCTCTACGAGAAGATCGACCCCTATCTGCGCCCCCTGTACGACGCGCTGCACGACATGCTCGACCCGGACTCGATCCCGCGGCTGATGGCCGCCGGGACCATAGAGGTCGCGCCCCTGGCGTACATGCGCGGTCGCACGCTCAACGACGCCTTCATCATCCTCGACGAGGCCCAGAACACCTCGCCCGAGCAGATGAAGATGTTCCTCACCCGCCTCGGCTTCGACTCGAAGATCGTCATCACCGGTGACGTGACCCAGGTCGACCTGCCGAACGGCACGAAGTCCGGTCTGCGCCAGGTCCAGGACATCCTGGAGGGGCTGGACGACGTGCACTTCTCCCGGCTGTCGTCGCAGGATGTCGTACGGCACAAGCTCGTCGGCCGTATCGTCGACGCGTACGAGAAGTACGACAGCGAGCACGGCACCGAGAACGGCGGCCACAAGGGCGGCCGGGGCAGGCAGTCCGGGCCCAAGGGGAAGTAGACAGACACCGCACCATGTCGATCGACGTCAACAACGAGTCCGGAACCGAGGTCGACGAGCAGGCGATCCTCGACATCGCCCGCTACGCGCTGACACGGATGCGTATCCACCCCCTCTCCGAGCTGTCGGTGATCGTGGTGGACGCGGACGCCATGGAGCAGCTGCACATCCAGTGGATGGACCTCCCCGGTCCGACCGATGTCATGTCCTTCCCGATGGACGAGCTGCGTCCGCCGTCGAAGGACGACGACGAGCCCCCGCAGGGTCTGCTCGGCGACATCGTGCTCTGTCCCGAGGTCGCCGAGAAGCAGGGCAGGGAAGCCGATACGCAGCACTCCATGGACGAGGAGCTCCAGCTCCTCACCGTCCACGGTGTGCTGCACCTGCTCGGCTACGACCACGAGGAGCCGGACGAGAAGGCCGAGATGTTCGGCCTGCAGGCCGCCATCGTGGACGGCTGGCGCGCGGAGAAGGGCTTCACCGGCCCGTCCCCGGCACCGACCGTGTCATGAGCGCGACTCTCATCGCGGGTGCCGTCGCCCTGGTCGTCGTCGCCTGGCTCGCCGCCTGTGCGGAGGCGGGCCTCGCGCGCGTCTCCAGCTTCCGCGCCGAGGAGGCCGTACGGTCCGGGCGGCGCGGCAGCGCGGGGCTCGCCCAGATCTCGGCGGACCCGACGCGCTACCTGAACCTCGCTCTGCTGGTGCGGGTGGCCTGCGAGATGGCCGCCGCCGCGCTCGTCACCTACGCCTGTCTGCAGGAGTTCGACCGGACCTGGCAGGCCCTGGCCGTCGCGATCGGGGTCATGGTCCTCGTCAGCTACGTGGCCGTCGGGGTCTCGCCCCGCACCATCGGCCGCCAGCACCCCTTGAACACGGCCACGGCGGCGGCGTACGTGCTGCTGCCGCTGGCCCGGGTCATGGGACCCATCCCGTCGCTCCTCATCCTCATCGGCAACGCGCTGACGCCCGGCAAGGGCTTCCGGCGCGGCCCGTTCGCCTCCGAGGCGGAGCTGCGCGCGCTCGTCGACCTGGCCGAGAAGGAGTCGCTGATCGAGGCGGAGGAGCGCCGCATGGTGCACTCGGTCTTCGAGCTGGGCGACACCCTCGTGCGCGAGGTGATGGTCCCGCGCACGGACCTGGTCGCCATCGAGCGCTACAAGACGATCCGTCAGGCCCTCACCCTCGCCCTGCGCTCCGGTTTCTCCCGCATACCGGTCACCGGCGAGAACGAGGACGACATCGTCGGGATCGTGTACCTGAAGGACCTGGCCCGCAAGACGCACATCAGCCGGGACGCCGAGAGCGAACTGGTCTCCACGGCCATGCGCCCCGCCGTCTTCGTCCCCGACACCAAGAACGCCGGCGACCTGCTCCGCGAGATGCAGCAGGAGCGCAACCACGTCGCCGTCGTCATCGACGAGTACGGCGGCACCGCCGGGATCGTCACCATCGAGGACATCCTGGAGGAGATCGTCGGCGAGATCACCGACGAGTACGACCGTGAACTCCCGCCCGTCGAGGACCTCGGCGAGGACCGCTACCGCGTCACCGCCCGCCTCGACATCACCGACCTCGGCGAGCTGTACGGCCTGGACGCCTACGACGACGAGGACGTGGAGACCGTGGGCGGCCTCCTCGCCAAGGCCCTGGGCCGCGTCCCCATCGCCGGGGCCTCCTCGGTCGTCGCGCTGCCGGACGAGCGTGAACTGCGTCTGACGGCGGAGGCCGCGGCCGGCCGCCGGAACAAGATCGTCACGGTCCTGGTGGAGCCGATCGGCCCGGCGGGACCGCCGAGGGAGGAGGCGAAGTCCGAGTGACCCCACAGGAGTTGCGTGCCTTCTGCCTCTCGTTCAACGAGGCCGTCGAGGACTTTCCCTTCCGTCCGGAGATCTCCGTCTTCAAGGTCCTCGGCAAGATGTTCGCCCTCAGCTGGATCGACCAGCGCCCCCTCAAGGTCAACCTGAAGTGCGACCCCGATGACGCGATCCGGCTCCGCACCGGCCACCCGGGCCTGATCGCCCCCGGCTATCACATGAACAAGCGCCACTGGAACACCGTGACCCTCGACGCGGACCTGCCCGACCGTCTGGCCAGGGAGCTGATCGAGGACTCGTACGACCTGGTGGTGGCGGGACTGCCCCGCGCGGACCGGCTCCGGCTCGACCGGGCGTGAAACGTATGCTCGGCTCATGACCGACAGCAGCGCGCTCGACCCCGAGGACCGCAAGATCGTCACCCTGGCCCGTTCCGCGCGGGCCCGCAACGCGGTGCCCGAGGGGGCGGCCGTTCGGGACGAGACGGGCCGTACGTATGTCGCCGGGACCGTGGCCCTCGACTCCCTGCGGCTGAGCGCGCTGCGCACGGCCGTCGCCATGGCGGTCGCCTCCGGCGCCACGTCCCTGGAGGCGGCGGCCGTGGTGACCGCCGCCGACACCGTCTCCGACGAGGACCGCGCCGCCGTCCGGGACCTCGGCGGGCCGGAGACCCCGGTGCTCCTGGCGGGGCCCGACGGGTCGGTGCGCGCGAGGGTGACGGCGGGCTGAGGCGTCCTGACGGCGCTCTAGTTCTTCTGCAGGGTGCGGGTCACGCCCGCGATGACGGCCGTCGTGAGGATCCAGCCGAGGGCGATCAGGGCGTAGGCCAGCCACTGGAGGGTGCCGTCCGTCCAGTACCAGGCCGTGCGCTGGCCCAGGCCACCGATGGGGATCAGCAGGTCGAGGGTGTAGACGAGCGGCTGGAAGGGCGCGCCCTCGTCCTTTTTCACCGGGGTGGGGGTGGCGGTGTCGAACGCCGTCGTCCCCAGCATGATCAGCCCGAGCAGCCAGACACCGGCCAGCCAGGGGCGGTAGCCGTAGCCGACGGTCGCGTCGAGGAGGTGACCCCAGACGCGGGCCGCCGGGGAGAGCGTGCTCCGCCGGTGACGTTGCTTGGCGAGCAGCACCCGGCGGGCGTCGTCGTCGTGCCCGACCTTGCGGTACCAGGCGGCGAGTTGCTCGTACGGCTGTGGGCTGTAGCCCGGGCTGCGGCGTATCCACTCCACGCGGCGGTTCACTGCGGCCGGACCGCTCACCGCCTCCCGCCGCTCGCTGTCCGCCTCCGCGGTCTTGATCGAGCCGTAGACGAAGCCGTCCAGCTCCACGACCTCCGGCCAGCTGTGCGCGCTCTCATGGAGGTACGACACCTGCGCGCCCCGCAGATCCACCGTGCCCGTCGGCCGCCGGGCCAGGGTGAAGTCGAAGTCTGCGGCCTGCAGGAGCATGGCCATCAGCGCCGGGCCGGTGCCCGCGCCGTCGCTGGGTGACCCGTTCAGGACGGCGCCCTCGAAGGTCAGGTTGTCCGTGATCCGGGCGCCCCGCAGACGGATGGTGCCGTTGGAGACGAACCCGTCGGAGCAGTCGACCGTCTGGGCGACGGCGTTGTCCAGGGCGAGGGTCACCCCGTGCGGGCCGGGCCGTTGCAGGAGGGCCCCCTGGAAGAACAGTCCGCCGGGCAACTGGGCGCCCAGCAGTCGGATCTCGCCGTCGGCGACGAACCCGCGCCGGCAGAAGAGGCCTCCTTCGACGACCAGGCCACCGGCGGCCATCGCCCAGCCGCCGGGTGCGATCAGTCTGGCCTTGTTCAGCATGATGCCGCCGGCCACATGGGCGTTGACGAGCGACAGGGCGGTGCTCGCGCGGTGGAAGGGTGAGGAGGGTGGCGCGGCCTCCACCTGGGTGCTGTGCAGGTCGAGACGTCCACCGATCCGGCTCGCCCCGGCCTCCAGCCGGGGCACCCTGCTGCTCATGATCGCGACCGTCCGCGTCTCGGCCCCGTACAGGTTCACCTCCCGCTCGAACCAGCAGCCCTCCAGCCAGAGGGGATGCTCGATCCGGGCACCGGCCAGGTCGACATGGCCGGAGATCCGTGCGCCGGCGAGGGAGAGCGAACCGACCGCGCCGGGCCGCTGCGCGGCGTTGGCGCCGAGCAGCAGCGCGACGATCACCCCCGCCCGCACCGTACGCTCGGGCCCCCAGGCCTCGCCGTCGGCGACCCGGTCCTCCTCGGGCACCCCGGTCCGCAGGTCGACCCGCCGTCCTTCCGGAAACGCGTCCCACAGCTCACGCTCCGGCCCCGTCAACTCCTCGTAGGTGAGCACCGGTACAGGGTAGTGATCTTCGGGTCGCGAGGGACCGCTGGGCGCGCGCCGCATAGTGTTACGGCCGGTAACGGCCCTCCGGGCTGCGTGAAAACCTTGCGCGCAGGAGTGGACACCCGGGCCGCGCTACCGGCGAAACCGTGCGACGCGGGACAGACCGGCTCACCGTCACGACCCCGTCGCGGCGTCGGCCGGCGGTCCCGGCGAACGGCTTCGGCCACTTTCACCGACCCTTGCCGCAACCGCCGGACCGCGTCTTGCAATCTTGGGCCGCCCGCGTCTCAATGGAGCCGTTCTCCTGACGGACCGTCATATTCCGCCGCGCGGCCGCGCAGTGCACCGCCCCCACATGGCAACGCCCGTACCGGGACGTACGGGGCTCCCCCATGCCCCCGTGCGCCTCCCGTACCAGGGAAGGGAATTCGCTCGATGAGACGCATACGACTCGGAGCCGGCTCGGCGCTCCTCGCGGGGACGCTGGCCGTCAGCGGCCTCGCGCTCGCCCCCACCGCCGCGGCCGTCACCCCTGACGTCGCGACGATCAACGCCACCTGCACGATCGGCGGTTCCGGAGTGGCCACGCTCACCGCCACCCAGGACGGCACCTCCGCCACCGTCACCGTCACCTCCGAGGAGATCACCGCTCCGATCGCCCTCGCCGAGGACTCCATCCGGTCCACGCTCACCCTGGTGAACGCGAGCGGCGGCACCGTCGCCTTCACCGGCACCGAGAACCCGGCCCTGGCCGCCGGGGACGGCGTGGAGGTCGGGCCCCTCACCGGCACCGTCGCCCCCGGGGACTCCCTGGATGCCTTCGGCGGCTCGCTGCAGATGGTGATCTTCGGGTTCCCCGTGACGTGCACCGCGGGCGCGGCCCAGTCGCCGGGGCCGTTCGTCTTCGACTGATCAGCCGCACGCCCCGAGCGACGGGTGAGGGGTGGTGCCGCCCGCCGGCGGCACCACCCCTCGATCCGTTCCGCGCGCTCAGAGCGCGTCGGGACCCCGCTCGCCCGTCCGCACCCGTACGACCGTCTCCACCGGCAGCGCCCACACCTTGCCGTCGCCGATCTTCCCGGTGTGGGCGGCCTTCACGATCGCGTCGATCACGGCGTCCGAGTCGGTGTCCCCGACGACGATCTCGATCCGGACCTTGGGAACGAGGTCCACCTGATATTCGGCGCCCCGGTACACCTCGGTGTGGCCGCGCTGCCGGCCGTAGCCGCTGGCCTCGCTGACGGTCAGACCGTGGACGCCCATCTCCTGCAGGGCGGTCTTGACCGCGTCGAGGCGGTACGGCTTGACGATCGCGGTGATGAGTCTCATGCCTTGGCCTTCTGCGTGGAGGACGTGGACGACGTGGACGACGTGGACGACGGCGAGGCGACGGACGCGCCCACCGGGGCGCCGTGGCCCAGGACGCCGTGATCGTATGCCGTCTCGGCGTGCACCGTAAGGTCGAGACCGGTGTGCTCGTGCTCCTCCTCCGCGCGGAAGCCCAGCACCTTGTCGATCACCTTCCCGATGCCGTACGTCACGGCGAACGCGTACGCCCCGACGGCGGCCACGGCCACCAGCTGCCTGCCGAGCTGGCCGAACCCGCCGCCGTACAGCAGCCCCTCGGCCCCGCCCGTCATCGACCGGGCGGCGAAGACACCGATCAGGACCGTGCCGATGACGCCGCCGACGAGGTGGACACCGACGACGTCGAGCGAGTCGTCGTAGTTCAGCCTGAACTTCCAGCCCACCGCGTAGGAGCAGACGACACCGGCGGCCAGGCCGATGACCAGCGCGCCCAGCAGCGAGACCGAGCCGCAGGACGGCGTGATGGCGACCAGACCGGCGACCGCGCCGGAGGCCGCGCCCAGCGTCGTCGGGTGGCCGTCGCGCTTCTGCTCGACGAACAGCCAGCCGAGCAGACCGGTGCAGCCGGCGGCCAGGGTGTTGAGGAACGCGGCGGCGGCCAGCCCGTTGGCGCCGAGCGCGGAGCCGGCGTTGAAGCCGAACCAGCCGAACCAGAGCAGTCCCGCGCCCAGCACGACCATCGGCAGGTTGTGCGGACGCATCGCCTCCTTCTTGAAGCCGAGCCGCGGCCCGAGGACCAGGCAGAGGGCCAGTCCGGAGGCGCCGGAGGTGACCTCGACCGGCAGGCCGCCCGCGAAGTCGAGGGCGCCGAGACCGTCGAGGATCCAGCCGCCCGGCCCCCACACCCAGTGGGCGACCGGAACGTATACGAGCAGCGTCCACACCGGCACGAAGACCAGCCACGCCCCGAACTTCGCCCGGTCCGCGATCGCGCCGCTGATCAGCGCGGCCGTGATGACCGCGAAGGTGAGCTGGAAGGTGGCGAAGAGGAGGGTCGGGACGGTGCCGTGGACGTCGGTGGGGCCGAGGTCGGCCATCCCGAGGTGGTCGAGGCCGCCGATCAGTCCGCCGAAGGCGTCGTCCCCGAAGGCGAGCGAGTAACCGGCGGCCAACCACACCACGGTGACCAGGGCGATCGACACGAAGCTCATCATCAGCATGTTGAGGACGCTCTTCGTCCGCACCATGCCGCCGTAGAACAGGGCCAGGCCCGGGGTCATCAGCAGGACGAGGGCGGTGGCGGCGAGCAGCCAGGCTGTGTCGCCGGTGTCGATGGACGGCGCGGCGATCGGCGCGGCGAGGTGCGCGGCGAGGGTCACGGTCGGCACGGCCTTTCTCGGGCGGGCGGGGGCTCGTCAGAGGGTCACCGGCGTGCGTTTCCGGACGTGTACGGGTGTGTTTCGGTGACGTTTCGTTGCGTGGGAGTTTCGGAAAGCTCACCGTCGGTGCCCGGTGCGGCGGGGCTCCGTGGATCAGGGAGAATGGGGGCCATGAGCGTCCGTACCCAGTCATCCGAGCAGCCGGCCGAGGCCGCCCACCGCGCCGGCTTCGCCTGCTTCGTGGGCCGCCCCAACGCGGGCAAGTCCACCCTCACGAACGCTCTGGTCGGCCAGAAGGTGGCGATCACGGCGGATCAGCCGCAGACCACGCGGCACACGGTACGGGGCATCGTGCACCGGCCGGACGCCCAGTTGATCCTGGTCGACACCCCTGGCCTCCACAAGCCGCGCACGCTGCTGGGCCAGCGTCTCAACGACGTCGTCCGCACGACGTGGGCCGAGGTCGACGTGATCGGCTTCTGCCTTCCGGCGAACGAGAAGCTCGGCCCCGGTGACCGCTTCATCGCGAAGGAACTGGCGTCCATCAAGAAGACGCCGAAGATCGCGATCGTCACGAAGACCGACCTCGTCGAGAGCAAGCAGCTCGCCGAGCAGCTGATCGCCATCGACCAGCTCGGCAAGGAGCTGGGCTTCGAGTGGGCCGAGATCGTGCCGGTCTCGGCGGTCGCCGACAAGCAGGTGGACCTGCTGGCCGACCTGCTCGTTCCCCTCCTCCCGGAGGGTCCCGCGCTCTACCCCGAGGGCGACCTCACCGACGAGCCCGAGCAGGTCATGATCGCCGAGCTGATCCGCGAGGCGGCCCTGGAGGGCGTCCGTGACGAGCTGCCGCACTCCATCGCGGTCGTCGTCGAGGAGATGCTGCCCCGCGAGGACCGCCCGGCCGACCGGCCCCTCCTGGACATCCACGCCTTCGTCTACATCGAGCGTCCCAGCCAGAAGGGCATCGTCATCGGCCCCAAGGGCAAGCGCCTGAAGGAGGTCGGCATCAAGTCCCGCAAGCAGATCGAGGCGCTGCTGGGCACTCCGGTGTTCCTGGACCTCCATGTGAAGGTGGCCAAGGACTGGCAGCGGGACCCGCGCCAGCTGCGCAAGCTGGGCTTCTGACGGAGCGTGGACGCGTAGGGGCGCCGGGGCGATACCGGCGCCCCTGTTCTTCCCTCCATTGGTCAAATTTGACTAGAGTGGAGGGATGGTCGAGAAGACGATTCCGATCCTTCCCTGCCGGACCCTCCAGCCCGTGCTGGACTTCTACGAGGCCCTCGGCTTCGAGGTGACCTTCCGGCAGCGCAGTCCCAACCCGTACGCGGTGGTGGAACGAGGTGATGTGCAGCTGCAGTTCTTCGGGCTGAAGACGTTCGAGCCGACCCGGTCGTTCAGCACGTGCTACGTGGTCACGGACGACGTGGACGGCCTGTACACGGCCTTCAGGTCCGGGCTCAAGGAGACGTACGGGCGGATCCCGACCCGGGGGCTGCCCCGGCTCGGACCGCTGAAGGACATGTCGTACGGCATGCGGCAGTTCCTGATGACGGACCCGGGCGGCAACTGCGTACGCGTCGGGCAGCCGACGAGCGCGGACCGGAGCCACCGGCCCGCCCCGAAGGAGACCTTCGCGCGAGCCCTGCACCACGCGTCCCTCCTGGCGGACTCGAAGGACGACCCGCAGGCCGCGGCACGGGTGATCGACCGGGTGCTGGCGCTCGACGACCGGCCGGCCGAACCCCTGCTGCTACGGCTGCTCGTGCTGCGGGGCGACATCGCCGTCCGGCTCGGCGACGAGGAGACGGCCGCCGCCGTGTTCGAACGGGCCGGGGCGGTGCCGCTCACCGCCGGGCAGCGGGACACCGTCCACGACGCGCTGCTGCGGCTGGAGGACCTGCGGGGGCGGGGCCCGGCGTGAAAAGAGCCGCCGCCCCGGTTCTCCGGGGCGGCGGCGGGTGTCTCACACGGGTCGGGCGGGGGTGTGGGCTAGCGCGTCCACCAGGCCGCCGAGGTGTTCCGCAGCGTGTTCGTACCGCAGTGGATCTCACCCATGCCCAGGTGGTACGTCTCCCAGTCGTCGAGGTACGACACCTTCATGCCGGCAGCGGTGTACGCGGCCGTCACCGCCTCGGTGAAGATGTCCTTGCCGCCGATGACCGGGCCCCACTGGCGCGGAGCGAGGTAGTGGGTACGGCTGAGGACGATGCCGTTGACGGCGCCGGGGACGTAGGCGCTGGTCATGACGGAGGGCGCGGGGGCCGCCGGGGAGGCCGCCGCCGAGCTGCCGGGCGTCAGGGCGCCCCGGTCCGCCTCCGTGTCGTCGAGGCGGCGCTGCTGGCCGTAGTCCCGTGCCGCTTCCGGGAGTTCGGCTCCGGCGCCGAGGCGGGTCAGCCGGGGCAGACGCATCTTCTCGTCGCCGCCCGACTGCGACTCGCCGACCATCTCACTGCCCCGGGTGTAGAGGGCCGGGACGCGGATGACCTCGGCGTCCGTGACGCCCGTCTCGCGCTGGAGCACCGCGAGGTTGGCCTCGATACGGCGCGTGGCGAGGTTGTTGTCGGAGACCAGGTGCTTGGAGCCGAGGGCCTCCGAGATGCTCTCCCAGGGGACGCCCGGGAGGGAGAACATCGACGTCGAGCCGTGGCCCGCCGCCTTCGCGTCGCGCAGCAGCTTGAGCCCCGCCTCGGGGTCGGCGATCGCGATCTTCCAGCCGCGCGGGGTGTCGGCGGGCAGGAACTGCACGAACTCGTCGACGTGACCGACGTGCAGCCAGGACGTGTCGAGGAACAGCGGGTCCTGCAGCCCCTGCGACTTCAGGAACGTCCGCATCACCTTCGCCGGCTTGGAGCCGACGTCCGGGCGCTGGCCCATGATGATCCGGCCCGCCGGGTACGAGCGGTCGCCCTGCGCGTAGGGCGGAACGGTCTCCAGGTTGCCCATGGAGTTGAGCGTCCACTCCTCCGAGTCCTTGGCGCCCGTCACCTGCACGGCACCGATGTTCGGACCGCGCATCTTCTCGAACAGCTCCCGGCCGGACTCCCGGTCCAGCTGGGCGGAGCGGAGCATCACCCGCATGGACTGCCGCTTGCCGTCCGCGCCGGTCATGCTGACGTACGCCGGCTCGACGAAGTCCTGTGCCCAGATGTCGCCGTACTTGGTGAAGTTCACCGTCGGCTTGGTGATGCCGGCACTCTTGGCAGCCTTGTCCAGGCCCTCGCGGAAGGCGCGGTTGAGCTTGCCGTAGTTGCCGCCGGAGACCTTGGTGACCAGCAACTGCTGGGCGTTCTGCAGGTGGTGGTGGGTCAGCAGGGGGGCGACGCGCAGGGTGACGGAGTCGGCGGTGGTGCCCTTGGAGGACTTCACGGTCAGCCGGACCCGGGCCGTGCCGTCCCACTTCGCGGTGTCCCGGATCACGTCACGGGCCTCGACGCCGAACTCGACGCCCGCCTTCAGCTCGGCCCGCGACAGCCGGGTCTTCGCGGTGACCGGCTCCCACTTGGTGCCCCGCTTGACGAACACCCGGGTCTGCGCGGCGCCCGCCGTGACCTTCACGGTGCCCTGCGCCCCGGCGGGGACGCCCGCCATCGGTACGGACCGCACGCGGGCCAGGTCGGCGGCGTCGGCGGTGCCGTTCACCTTGGTGTCGGAGGCGTCGTTGCAGGCGGCCAGCTTGGCGTCCGAGAGGGGCTTGCCGTTCGGGCCGGTGACCGGGCAGCGCTTGCTGTCGTCGTCGATGTTGGGCAGCATCAGCGCGCCCCGGGCCACGGTCCAGCCGTTCTCGCCGGCGGTGTCGGTGGTGCCGGTGACGTCGACGTTCCCGTCCCGGTTCGTGTCCACGCGCAGATCGGTCGGGGGCGCCCCGGCCGCGAACGCCGAGGGCGCCGCCAGCGAGGGCGTCGCGAGCAGCGTGCCGGACACCGCCAGCACGGCTATCGCCTGCCGTGCGGGGCGGGTACGGGATGGTCTGGTTGAACGCGTAGGCACGGTGCGTCCCTTCGGCGGCGAGCGTGGTCAGCACTGAAGACGGCCGGAGGGACGGATCCGTTGTCTGTGAACGGTCTGTGAATCGCGTGATCTGGCGCACTCACCCGCGTGATCCACCGCACTCCGCCCGTGAACTGCCGTACTCTGCCCGCCGATCCGCCGATCCGCCGATCCGCCGATCCGCCGATCCGCCGATCCGCCGATCCGCCGATCCGCCGATCCGCCGATCCGCCGATCCGCCGACCCGCCGACCCGCCGCAGCGCCCCCGCGCCCCCGCGAGAAGCGGGATCAACTCGGACACATCGGCGGGTTGTTGCTCAACTTGTGCAGGTCCACGCGCGCGTGCCCGTACGGAGCCGCACCCGGGGACTGGCGCCACCAGCGACTGACCGCCCCCCCGCTTTGGGTGGCATCCCTGAGCATGGCCGAGCCCAGGAGCGTGCTGCCCCGGGGCTCGGTGGTGAACGGGCTACTCCGCCGTACGCCGAAGTGCTGTACCGGCGTTGCCCCCCCGGGGGGGCGAAGGTCGCAGAAAAGGCCCCCGCCAAACGGCGAGGGCCTTCATGCCGGGCGGCAAGCCGCTCCGGCTTGGTCTACTTGCGGCGCGTGTGGAGCGCGGCCGCGCCGCCCCAGGCGACGCCGGCGAAGGTGAGGAGGTCCTTGGCCTTGCCGAACTCGCCCATCACCAGCAGCACGACCGCGATGGCGAACGCGACGCTCCCGATGACCGCCAGCGTCAAGGAAGAGATGGTGACGACGCGGGGACCGGCCTTCGCCAGGAGTTCCCGCCGACGCGCGCGCCGCTCCTCGCGGCGCAGCGACAGGACATCCCGACGGGCTTCGGCGAAGTCCTTGCGGCAGCGGACGAGCCGGTCCTCGGCGAGGTGCAGCGGGTTCAGAACGGACTCGGCGCGCTCCGGGGCCGGGAAGTCCTGGCCGTTGCCGTCGCGGGGAGGCAGGGTGGTCATGGTGTTCCTTCGGGAGTGCCTGCCCATCGCCTGGGTTGGAGAGCCTGGAGGCGCGGGCACCGGCGTCCTGGTGCGCCGGTATCTGTAAACAGCGGGGCCGGGCCCACTCTGTGAGTGAGCCCGGCCCCGCCCCCCGGTGTCTACCGCCCGACTGTTGCCCCCCCAGCCTTGTTGTGGAGTCGGCTCCGCGGGCCCAAGTCACGGGCGGAGGCGGCCAGTGGACGGCGGGCGGGCAGCAACAGGAGCGCCGCCTCGATGGTGCGGCTGATCCACCCGAAGGCGGCCAGCAAGGTGGCGATCGCCACGTAGTACACGCGAGTGATGGAGGATGTTCCCACGTCAACCCCTCTTTCTTCGAAGCTTCCGTCGTGGTGGGGCCTACGGGCCCCGGGATATCGGTCTCTTGCATTCCTGCTCCAGGGTGTGGATCTATCGTTCAGGGGCGCTCCTCCCGCACGAGGGGATCTTGTTGTTCTCCATGGACTCCTCCTTCTGTGTGTTCCTGACAAAAGCAGGTGACGGTGAGCCACCACTCGAAGTCACGGGCTGAACCGTCCTCGCTGCGGACCAGCCCGGGCCTCCTGGAAGTGGCTAATCGTCTGAGCCCAGACGGCCCTCAACCCGCGCCTTGGCGACCTTGGCCCTCGCGTGGCGCAGAGCGTCCCGCACCGAGCCGCGAGTGCTCCCGACGAGTCGGGCGATCACCGGGGCCTTCAGGTCGTACGCCTCGGAGAGGACGTAGACCTTGCGCTGCAGAGGGCTGAACTCCTCCTCCAGCACCGCCATCGCCTCGGCGAGCTCGACCTTGCTGGTGAAGCTGACGGTGATGTACCTGTCCGGGTCCTCCAGCTTCGACGTCTCGTCACCGACGAAGTCCTCCGCCCTGCGTTGCAGCTCCCGGAGGTGAGCCAAGGCGTGGTTGACGGTGATACGCCAGAGGTACATGGGGACGTTCCCCTCCAACTGGCCGGACAGCAGCCGCTGGTAGAAAGCGAGTCCGACCTTCGAGCAGACGTCATCTGCGTGATGGTCTGCGCCTCGGACCAGCCAGTACGCCCTGCTACGCAGGGCAGGGCGCATCCCGACATAGATGGACCACTGGTCCTGGGCCTCGGGACTCAGGGCGGTGGATGGGTCCCGAGGGAGTGGGACCCTCCTCCCCTTCTCGTCGCTGCCGATCATCGTTGCGCCCTCTCGTCCTCGGCGGTGGGGTAGGTGGCCGCCTCGCGCGCGGCTCATCTATGACCAGTGACGGTGGCGGCGAAGTGTGAGAGGGAGTTGCCGAGAACTTTTCGGCAACGTCGTCGACGAGGAGGAAGCGGCCCGCTACCAGGACGCCGCCCGGGTAACCCGGGGCCAACCCCTGTACGGCGCCGAGGAGCGAGCGCCCCGTCTCCAAGGGCCTTAGCAGCGAAGTTTCTGGACTTTCTGGACCCCTCTACGCGCGCACGCGCGCCGTCGGCGGGAACAATCCACCGGTCAGGTCGGCGCCGCTCCCGGTTGGTCTCACGCGCCAGCCCGATTCAGGGTCAGGCGCCGGCCGCCTGCTCACGGGCCCTGGCACGGGCGGCGTGCAGCGGATTGTTGGCCTTGCCCCGGGCGGGCTCGATGTAGTGCTTGCGGACGGTGGGGGAGCCGGGTTTCCAGCGGCCCTGTGCGGTCGGGTCGCCGCCGGCTTCGGAGATCTCCTGGGCCGGGCCGCGGCGCACGCCGTGCGCGGTCGCGGTGCGGCCGTCGGGCGCCGTGACTCCGGCGAGGCTGGCGCGGGCCTTGACGATGTCGCCGATGGCGTCGGGGCTGAGGAAGTCGCCGCGTGGCCCGGAGCGCGGGCGGATGCTGCCGCCACGGGTGATCTGCCGGAACAGCGGGCCGGACGTGATGCCGTGGCGGCGCAGCTCCTCTAGCCACGCGCGGGTGCGGATCACGGGGCACAGGGCCGGCTCGTCGGGGTCGGACGGCACGAAGGTCTGCTCGCCCTTGGCGGCCTGGTCCGTCTTGGAGAAGGCCACCAGCACGCTCACGCCGTCGTCCTCGACGAGCAGCTGCTCGATGAGGAGGTTCGCCAGTTCGCTGCGGCGGGCCAGCATCCCCCAGCCGAGCGTGAGCAGGGCCGCGTCCCGCGCGGCCTTGGGCCGCTCGCGCTCGCTCGGCGCCGTGCACGTGGCCACCATCGCGGCGAGGGCGGGCGTACGGATCGGCGGGGCCTTGCGGGGCGTGCGGCTCCGTGCCCACTCCCGGGCGCGCTTGCGCAGGATCTGCCGGGCCTCCTTCGTACCGGGCTGCTGTCCGTCCGGGTGGGCGGAGCGGATCGCCGACATGTGGACCTGGATCGAGGAGGGCGCCATGTCCCGCTGCACCAGGTGCCCGACGTACTCCACGAACGTCGCCGTGGTGCACGGCATCGGCACCCGGCCCCGCTCGGCGCACCAGGCCTCGAACTGCCCGAGGGCGGAGCCGTAGGTGCGCGAGGTGTTGGCGGGCGGCGCCTCGTCGATCAGGTCGGCCGTCTCCTGCGAGATGCGGAAGTCGGCCTCGGTGTACGTCGGCGCGCACGCCGCCGTCGGGACCGGGGCGCTCGGGCGCAGCAGGGTGTGCCGGTCCACCAGCACCCGGGGAGCCGGCGCCTGCGCGGGGACGGGCAGCTGCCCCTCCTGCTCGCCGTCGACGAGCTCGGCGTCGACCACTTCCACCTCGCCGGAGCCGGTCACGTACCCCCCCTCAAACTAGCCCTGTATAAGGGAAATTATACGAGGGTGACGATGGGGCGGGGTCGGTAGGATGAGCCGCCTGACGCTCTGTCGGAACCGGGACGCCCCTTATGGTCGCCCGTCATCCTCACTTCGCACCACGAGGTTTCTGTGGACACGCTTTTCGACGCACAGCTCACGCCTGAGCAGGAAAGCCTGCTGGATGAAATCGCCCATTGGTGGTTCGACACGGCCGAGTGGCCGCTGTGGGCCAACGTTCAGCACCACTTCGACATAAGCGGCCAGGACGCCGACGCCATCTTCAACTCTCTGCCACGCGTGGGCGTGGTCCAGGGCCCATATGGCGCAGGCTACGGTTTTACCACCCTCCCGCGCGCTCCCCTGAACGGGACAGAAAAGGTGCGCCTGACCGTGGCCGCCTCCCTCGTCCTGCCGGATCTGCGAACGGAGATCGGGGAGCCGTTCGTGCACGCCCTCCGCCACATGATCGACCTCTACACCAGCAGCAGGCCGATGCACGTCGACCAGGTCCCCACCGTGATCCTGCGCTCTGGCGAACTGACCGCCGCGCTCCCCGACCTCCAGCCGTGGTTCGTCAAGACGCTACCCGACCTGCTCTCCAACGAGCCGGCCATTAGCACTAGCGGTGCCAACCTCGGTGACGGGTCCTGGGAACGCGACGTCACCCGCAGCGTGCTCCAGTTCCGCCACGTCCACACTGTGGAGGACTACATCGCCAAGACGACCGAGATCGTGATGGCGAACGCCGCCGAGATCTTCCCCGCCTTCACCGTGGTGGAGGAGCCGGCGGCCGCCACGCCGGGGCGCGGGCCGTACGTCGACGTCGACCTCATGGACGAGCTGGAGACGGCGGCCGCAACGACCCGATGGAAGGTGCACAAGATCATCGCCCTGTGCCAGGGCCTGAACGACGCCTACGTCGCGGGGAACCCGTACGTCTGCGCCGCCATGATCCGCTCCATCCTGGACCACATCCCGCCGGTCTTCGGGCACACGGACTTCAAGCACGTGGCGGCCCAGCACGTGTTCGGCATGAAGCGGGCCGACAAGACGCACGCGCAGAGGCTCGCGGCGTTCAAGGACATCGCCGACGACGTGATGCACCGGCCGATCGGCCACACCGTGCCGCGTATCAGCATGGACGATATCCCGGAGCCCGTCCGCCTCAACGCCGTCCTGAACGAGGTAGTGGTCATGCTGCCGAAGACCGCGCCCACGACGTGACGTCGGCCCCTCGCCGGGCCGCTCGGGCGAGGGCCTCGCTGGAAGCCCGCGTCGGCGTCGACGCCAGCCTGCGGTTCGTTCCGACGGAGGAATCCCCTGGCCGATCGCGCCTCCTGGAGGCCGGTACGCCCTGGACGTCCGTGCCCATCGACCGTCTGCTGAGGTACTTGAAACGACCTGTGAAGCAGGAAAGGGCCAGCTCAGGCAGGGTCACATGGCGTGTTTCCTGAGCGACCACCTATGAAACGCCGTCTCGGTTGAGTTCGGTTCGCGCCCGGGACCACGCCCTGCTCGGCGTGCCGCAGACCTGCGGCAACTTTCAATTCACAGAACTCTAGATATTGGGCCTTGCCATGCAAGGAAAAATCACCCGAAAAATGCATACATGAAAGGCTAGCTATCTGAGGGTCCCCTGCGACTAATAGGAAGTGGGCCTCTCGCCATCCGGCGGTGAGGTCATGGCAGGCCGACCGCAGGTGATCTGAGAAGACTCGTGCGGCGGGACTAGGACCCACAGAGATGACCCGGTACATGACTACCCAGACCCTGTTCCTCCTCGCGGTCATCGCCGTCGTAGTCGGCGTCGCTGCCTTCACCAGCCCGGCCCTGGGCGCCGCCATCACTGTCGCGTGCAGTGTCGTCGGCGTCCTGTACGTGATCGTGAAGGACCACCTATGACGCTGCGCCGCGTGGTGGAGTCCGGGCACCCGCATCACACAGATGGGATACGCGGCCGACGGCGACGTCGACGAGATCGTCAACCTCGCCCAAGCGGAGCTACGCGGTCACCGACATCATGGAGGGCGCCCTCGACGAGATCGAGGCGATCGGCTCGCGCAACGGCGAGATGACGGGCGTGCCACCGGCTTCACCTACCTCGACTCGCCAGCAACGGGCTGCACCCGGGCATCACCGCCGGCTCCCGCCTGCGGGAGATCATCGACAACTCCGTCGACGAGGCACTCGGCAGTTCTCTTGACCAACTCTCCGATGTCGATGTCATGACCAAGCTGCACGCCGACTGCAAGTTCGGCAGCTACTCGGCCGCCTCTGCGGTCTCGGTTCTCCGCCCTCGGGCGATGCGCCGATCCCTCACACGTGCCACCCGGGCAACCTCGGCAGATCGCGCCAGTCGGACGCTGAGGTCTGAGGGATCCGCATCCGGTATGAACTCCGCTAGGCGGTACGCCAGGCGCCAGCACATGTCATCCGTCGGGATCGACTCCCCAGCCAGATACCTCTCCGCGCGGGGCGTGTACTTGCCCAACAAAAGCCACAGTTCATCTTCTAGCCCGGTCACCTCGATCAGAGCGTTCAGCTCCCCGATGAAGCGCTGCTGCTCCGGCGGGACGGCGATGGTCACAAGCTCCGCTTTGGGACGGAACTCTCGTTCTCCGAGGATGTCTCTGGCCAGCCGCAGGTACCGGGTTCGCCATTCGCTCGCGAACCGGCGCTTCTCGTGATCTCGCGGGAGTCTGTCGATCCAGGTCCAGATGAGTTCGGTGAAGTAGTCCTCCTCCTCGTCGGGTTCTTCGAGCGCAGGGTCGCCAGCCCACCAGCGCAGCAAGGTGCTCACGGTTTCCCTCGTGGGCAAGCGCGTGCCGGACAGAGCCGCATACAACGCCGCCCGGGACACCGTGGTCTTTTCATGGTCGGCAATCCATGCGACGGACGCCTTGCCCTCTCCTAGTTCGCGGAGGTCGTACGCGAACGCCTGGAGTGGCCCTTCCTGAGGGTTGGGAATTCGTGGGCGTGCTGGCATAAGGCGCTTCCTTCGACCCGTCCTGTTCATGATGTCTCGCGACATCTTTTTACACCGTTTCAGTGTCAGTACGCCCCTATAGGCTCTTTGAGAGCGAGGAGAGCAGCCGCTGAGAGACGCCGAGTTGACGGAGTTTCGAAGGGGCACCGGGCCAACGGGTTCTCGGCGCCACAGCAGTCCGATGTCAGTCGAGCACCTGGAAGTGAAAAGGCTGCGGCCCCCCGGGCCAACGGGGGGCCGCACAGCAGTCCGATGGGTCTTGCACCCGAAGAAGCACGCGAGCACTTCTCAAGATTGGAGAAATTCCCATCAGTTCCAACCCCGAGACTACGGGGCAGTCCGACCTGCCGTCGAGCCGGGATCCTCGGTGGAAGTCATCGTGGACGGCTCTCCGTACCTTCTCTTCAAGGCACCCGGTCCGCAGCGGACTCCTTGGTGCTGCCCTGGTCGGCCTCACCAGCGGAGCCTTCGAGGTCGTCGGTAAGGGCTTCGCCGAGCACGTCCTCACCTGGATCAGCCAGCTCTGAGTGGCGCAGCCTCCATACCAATGACGGAGCTGAACGAGCACGGCAAGTTCATCTCCGTGCCCAATGCCCTCGATCCTCCTGATCGAGGGCATTCGGGGTCCCGGACGCGAGCTCCCACAAGGTGGTCATCCTCTACATCGAGGACGACTTCCTCGCGGACGACGACCCTGTGGCCCGTACGCCCTTCCAGCCGGGTCCGAGTCCGCGCCGGCGCGGCTGTCCGGAGACCGGCGCGGGCACCTCGGCGACGTCCTCGGTGGCGGCCGGGATGAGTAGGCGGCGCAGTGCGGCGGTGGCGGTCGGCACCGCGGCGAGGGCTCGTGCGGCCTCGGGGTCGATCGCCGCGAGGGCCTCGGAGAGCATGTCGATGGCGTCGGCCGCGTCCTCGACCGCGTCCGTGCTCCATGTGCTAGGGGTCACCGCGTCGACCAGCTCGCACACCGCGTCGGCCACGGCTTCCGCGTGCTGCTCTACTCGCGCCCCGGCCTTGCTCAGCTCCATGTCCCGCCCAACGATCGCGCTGTCCGGCCGGATGCCCGGCGCCACGGCAAAGGGCCCGCGCAGGAATCCTGTGCCGATCGTCCTGAAATCCAGTTCCCAGCACCGGAATCCGGTCCCTGACCACCGGAATCCCGAAATGTGACTAAGGCTTGGACCATGCTTCACGGTCTCCTCATGAACGAACTCAACCCCGCTCAGGGGATGCAGAAGGCCGGGCCCACCGTCCCGGCGCAGCCGTCCCAGCAGAACGCCCCTGCGACCCCGACGGAGCCCGAGGGCTTCATGGGTAAGGCCGCCCTGGCGGCGATAGGCGGCGCGTTCGCCGGCACCTTCCGCGGCCTAATCTCTTGGGCTTCCAAAACCATCGGCGGAGACGGAGACGGCGGGGGGACCGATGTCTGAGCAGGAGCCCGGCAAGTTCGAGGGCATGAACCGCGAGGGCTTCCACGCATACATCAAGTTCGCGTGGGAGCAGGAGGGCAAGCCGAAGTACCAGATCATCATCGACCAAGCTGCGGAGCACAACGCCGACGTGAAGCTGACGACCAGCACGATCAGCGCCACATTGAAGGGCCAGACGTACCCGAGGCTGCCCACGGCACAGGCGCTGGGTCTCGGCATCGGCGGCCCCGAGATGAGCGCGGAGTTCGAAGCCGCGTGGCGCGAGGCGCAGAAGAACCACAGCGAGCAGAGGTACGAGAACGGCAGGTTCGTCGCCGGCATTGCTCAGCAGAAGGCCGAGGACAAGTGGCGCAAGAAGCAGGAACGGATCAGCCGGGCCGCTGAGGGCCCCTACCCGTCCTGGTGGCCCAAGCACCGACTCCTTCGGGGCGACAAGCTCACGCAGCTCGTGTCCCTCGTGATGGTCTTCCTGACCATGCTGTGGGCGCTGTTGTGGGAGTACCCGATCTGGAGGGTGCTCTTCTAGCTGGCCGGACGCCAACGGGGGTCCTGCCGAGGAAAGCGGCAGGACCACCGTTGGCCAAGGCTAGATGAGGGCGGTGGGCCCATCTTCGGCCGGGGCGTGGACCCGTTCCCGGTGCGAATCAAGCCCCACCGGAGTGGGCTTGCCGACGCCGATCGGTCCGATCGGCCGCCGTGGTCGGGTGACCGGTTGTATGTCCCGCCCAACGATCGCGCCGTCCGGCCGGATGTCCGGCGCCGCGGCGAAGGGCCCGCGCAGTGTGAGCGCGGCCCCTCGTATCGTCCCGGACCGAACCGAGTTGTCAGGCCGCTGTCGTCGCGCGGGTTGGCGAGCGCCGAGGTGCCCCTGCCCCACGAGGCCGTCGACTCCTTGTCCACGACGAACGTGATGTCATCGAGCGACAAGATGAAGATGTCCATCTCCCGGTACCGCTTGCGGGGCGCTGAACCGGCCCGTTTGTCGGCACACCCGGCAAAGAAGGCTGGGCATCATCAACGACCTTCGGGAGGGGAAGCGTGACGAATGTCTGACACGGCACGTCACTGCCCAGGCAGGTAGGCGGCGAGGTTGGCTATCGCGGCGTCGCTGCTGTCGTTGTCGAGAGCGTGGCCGATCAGTGCCCAGGGGCCGGCCGGGTCGTGGTTGTTCAGTTGACGCACCAGTTCACCAGCCAGGGTGAGGGCGTTCTGCTGGATCAGATCGGGGAGTGCCGATCGGAAGTACGGGAGATCTTCGATGAGCATGGCGGTGGCTAGCTGGGCCCCGTGGCGTGCGTCGGCTTTGGACACTTGATCCAAGAGACGGGCAGGCACATCGTGGTCGCGTGCCATGCGGGCGATCAGCCGGGGAACCGTGACGGAATCTCGCCGGATCGCCGCTGCCAATATAGGGGTTACGAGGGCGGTGGTGTCGGTGTGGCCTCGGGGAGCTTCGAGGAGGAAGAGGAGCCGGGCGCTGTCTTCCAGACTGTGTGCGAGGAGCGCTAGGAGCAGTAGGCCAATGCTTTCGATGTCGTCGCGTGCAACACCGAGGATTGCCGAGGCGACCCGTGTCTCCGGACGTTCCGGGTGCGAGTAGAAGGCCTTCTCGACGTCCCAGCCCTTCATCTGGTTGGAGAGTACCTGCGCGGTGCTGTGGTGGTCGCGTTCGATCATGCTCCGCAGGATCGAGGCCAGATGCGGGAGTTCGGAGATGTCCATGGAGGAGAGGGGTCTGGTCAGCTCCCACTTCAGAAGGTAGGTGCCCGTAACTGGTGGGGGTGCTTGGGCCAATAGATCGAGCAGGGCGCGCTCGGGTACGCGTTCCAGGGTGCCTGCGGCCATCTGATCGAATGCGGACAGCAGTTCGGGGCGCTTCATCGCCGTCAGGATGTTCTTTGTGTACGCAGGTCCTTTCTCCGGTATCTGGTGAACTTTGTGCAGGAGGATCACGGCCAATTCGGCATGATCGTCCTCGATCAGCCGGGTCAGCAGGGCCGCCGCAACCGTCTCCTGCCCGTCGTCCCCATCTCCTAGCGCAGCGAAGAGCTCCGTCGCCCGCGTGATGTCGATGATGCGACGAGTTCCCGCGCGAGAAGCGATGTGCGCGGAGATGATGCTGGCGGTGAAGCCGGTCTTCTCGACCGAGGCCTCGGCGATAATCTCGGCCGCCACCTGGGCAACTTCGCCTTTCCTGATCAGTCGGGCGCGACGCCTGCCGTTGATCTTTTGAGGGTCAAGGTCCAAGATGTCCGGCGCCTCAGCCGCTCCGGTGTCCGGAACTGCAGCAGGAGTCGGTGGTGCGGGCCTTGTTCTCGGGATGGCTTCTACTGCAGCCGCCACATCGGCATCGCTCTTCTTGAGCGCCTTCAGGTAGGTGTCGGCGAGTTCGCTGCTGGCGTCTTCGGCCACGGCGTCGAGAAGATCCGCCACTCCGGCGGGTGTTCGGCGCCCGACTTCGACCAGGACTTGTCCGATCCCCGATTCGCCTGCCGGGTACCTCATAAGCAGGTACTGGGCAGCCGTGTGGCGTTCTCCGTCGTACACCAGCTGCAGCACGGAGCCGACCAGCGCCCGATCGGCAGGTTCTTGAGTCGGCTGCGCGGGGATCTCGCGGCGCCGCCCGGCGTCCGGATGCCGATTGACCGCTTCCCAGAGACGGCGGAAGGCATCCAACCGGGGCTGCTCCGCCTCGCCAAGTTTCTGGCAACAGCGCCGGACGATCTTTTCCACAACATGCCAGTCGGGCCCCAGAGACTTCTCCTTCCCCAACTGGCGCGACAGGGCCTGCGGGTGTCCATCCCCGAGTGCCCGGAGGGACAAGTCCGCCTCATAGCTCAGGTCGTGGATCTTGCTCACAAGTTCGATGACCTCAGCCACCCGGTCGTCATCCGGTGCGATTCCCAGCTTGCGCCCGGGCCGTCCACGCCGAGGTTCTTCCATCCCCTACACCCCGTCCCCGATTGTCCTGTTGCTTCCACGATCCTGGACTATCGCGACAACGCGGGTGGTGCATTCGGGATAGTGACAGAAGTGCAGGCCAGCGCATTGACCGCCTTGGCGGTCATTCCCCCGGGGCCTACAACGGAGGCAGTGGCTGCTTCTCCGGCCGCTACTGCAGGCGACGCCGCCGGCACCGGAACTTTCCACGGCTCGGTGCGGCGGCGTCAGCGGGCACCTCCACTAAGGAAGGACCACGATCCAGCATGCCCAAGAAGACCCCAGACCCACTGCACCGTCACCAAAGGGGGGCCACAGCAGGGACTCGGCCACAGCCTCCCGCACATGCGGCACACGCGACGGCGGACCGGTGATCGAGGTGGACAACCAGATCAGCGTCCGCATGGTCGTCCTTCTGCTGGTGGGTGGAATCACCGTCTACGCGGCCGTGTGCAATCCCGAACTCGGTGTGGCGATCGGCATCGGTGTCGTGGTGGTCGCACTCCTCCATCAGCTGATGGACAGGTAAGGCCGACGAGGGCGGAACTCGTCCCGCCCTCGTCGCGGCTATTCATCAACCGAGGGCCGGGGCCTCTCGCGCGGGCGCGCCGATGGCGAAGGTCAGTTGCCCCGGCACGGGCCCTTCGTCTGGATCATGAGGAAGAGCAAGGACTCAGCTGGCAGGGGGACCAAGCACGTCCTGGTGCTGGCCGACGAGAAGGACGGCGGCCACGATGGCCCGCTGCTGCAGCAAGGCTTCAACGTCGACCTGCTGTTCGCGATCAGCGAGGTGCGGCGGCGTGCACGTGAGGCCACCGCCGACGACGCGAACGAGCAGGACCGCGTCCTGGTCGCCCAGGTCTACGAAGGTGACTGGGTCTGGCGGGGCGACCGGGCCCGAGCCCCAGTCCGCTCCCTGATGACCGCGCACCGCACGAAGCCCCAGGGGTAGTTCCCGGGGCTTCGTGTGTACAACGACCGCTCTCCAGCTGTCAGAAGAGGGCGCCGGCGCCGGCTCCGGTTCAGGGATGGCGAAGGACAGCTGCCTCTGCACGGGCCGCTCGGGAAGGTTGCGAGACGCCTGTCCCGGTCCCCGCCGCCGTGCGCGCCGGGTCGGCTCGATGCGTTTCACCTGGGCAGATGGGCGGAACGGGCGGTCATACACGATAGCGGTGTCGTAATGCTGCTTGAGGCGCTCGCGTAGCTGATTCGCGCGGGCTACTCCACCGCGCGGACCCGCCCCACGAACACCGCTCCCGCCAGCCCGATCACCGCCGCCACCAGGTACAGCACCCGGTAGCCGCCCAGATGCGTCACGATCGGCGCGGCCAGCACCGGGGCGGCCACCTGCGGAAGGGAGTTGGCCACGTTGATGACACCCAGGTCCTTGCCCCGGTCGAGGGCCTTCGGCAGCACGTCGGTCATCAGGGCGAAGTCGACCGAGGTGAACACCCCGAAGCCCAGACCGAGAAGGGCCGAGGCGACGATCGCGCCCGGCCAGGTCGGCCAGAGGGCGATGAGGCCGGTCGCGCCCGCCAGCAGCATCCCCGACCAGTACACGAACGGCTTGCGCCGCCCCACCCGGTCCGACCACACCCCGGAGACCACCACGGTCGCCAGCAGCGTCGAGGCGTTCACCACCGTGAGGATGAGCACGCCCTCCTCCGGGTCGGGGTACCCGACCCGGTCCCGCAGGTAGAACAGCAGGTAGAGCAGGCCGACGCTGTTGCTCAGATTGATCAGGAAGCGCGTCAGCCACGCCCACGCGAAGTCCGGGTACCGCCGCGGGCTCAGCCAGAAGCCCCTCAGGAACCCCCGCCACGACCACACCGGGCGCGCCGCCGCGGGCAGCCGCTGGTCGCGGTGTCCCAGCACGTACGGCAGCACGCCCGCCAGGGTGAACACCGCGCACGCCGCGTACCCCGCGCCGACGCCCCCGCCGAGCGTCGCCAGCCCGGTGCCGCCGACCACGCCGAGGATCTGCGCCGCCCCCAGCCAGCCGCCCACCGCGCCGCGTTGGAGCCGGGGCACCCGGTCCGGGACCGCCGCCGTGACCGCCGCCCAGGACGCGTTCAGCGTCAGCTGCACCAGACACCAGCCGACCGCCATGGTCCACAGCCCGCCCGCGCCCGCGAGCAGCAGAAGCGACACCGCCCCGCCCGCCGACCCGGCCACGATCCAGGGCGTACGACGGCCCCAGCGGGACGTCGTCCGGTCCGACAGCGCCCCGAACAGCGGCGTGGCCAGCAGCGAGACGACCGCGCCGGCGCCGGTCACCCACGCCAGCATCGTCTCCTTGGACATGCCGGCGCCGGGCGCGAAGTCCTCCGCCTGGGAGGCCAGCAGGATCTGCAGCGGGCCGTACCAGCCCACCCAGATCGCCCCGTTGGCCAGCGCCAGGGCGGAGGTCCAGCCCCCGCCGACCCGCTCGACGGGCTCGGCGAGGGCGTCCGTCGGCCGTGTCGTCGTCATCCCCGGCTCTGGGCCCGCAGCAGGCCGCGGTACCAGGCGTACGACGCCTTCGGGGTCCGCTCCAGCGTCTCGAAGTCCACGTGGACCAGACCGAACCGGCGCGCGTACCCCTCGGCCCACTCGAAGTTGTCGAGCAGGGACCACACGAAGTAGCCGCGGACGTCGACGCCCGCCGCGACCGCCTCGTGCAGGGCGCGCACATGGCCGTCCAGGTAGGCGATGCGCTCCTGGTCGTCGAGGCCCTGATAGGAGCAGCCGTTCTCGGTGATGACGATCGGGGGCAGACGGTCGCCGTAGCGGTCGCGGAAGGTGGTGAGGAGTTCGGTCAGGCCCCCGGGGACGACCGGCCAGCCGAAGTCCGTCGTCGGTGCGCCCTCGATCTGCTTGACCGTGAAGGGGAGTTCGGCCGGGATCGTGATGCCGCCGAACTCGATGTCCGCGCCCTCGGGCGCGCCGACCCGGGTCGGCGCGTAGTAGTTGACGCCGTACCAGTCGAGCGGCTCGGAGATGATCTTCAGGTCGGATCCGATGTCCGTGCCCGGCATCAGCTCGCCGATGCCCTCCGGGTACTCACCGAGGATGATCGGCTCGGCGAAGAGGCGGTTGAGGAGGAGGTCGTAGAAGCCCGCCGCCTCGACGTCCGCCTGTTCCTCCGACGCCGCCCACGTCGGCCCGTGCGAGTTGGCGATACCGATGTCCGTGACTCCGGCCGCGCGCAGGGCCCGGACGGCCAGACCGTGGCCCAGCAGCTGGTGGTGGGCGGCCGGGAGCGCGTCGAACATCAGCTGCTTGCCCGGCGCGTGGGTGCCGAGGGCGTGGCCCAGCAGGGTGTGCTCGGCGGGCTCGTTGATGGTGATCCACTTGGTGACGCGGTCGCCGAGCCGGGCGGCCACGACGGCGGCGTACTCGGCGAACCGCTCGGCGGTGTCCCGGTTCAGCCAGCCGCCCGCCTCCTCCAGTGACGACGGCAGGTCCCAGTGGAAGAGGGTCGGGACGGGGCGTACGCCCGCGCCCACCAGCTCGTCCACCAGGCGGTCGTAGAAGTCGAGCCCGCCGGGCGTGTTCACCCGGGTCCAGGAGACCGAGAAGCGGTACGCGCCCACGCCCAGATCGCGCAGGAGGGCCACGTCCTCGGGGTAGCGGTGGAAGTGGTCGCAGGCCACCTCCGCCGTCGAGCCGTCCTTGACGTGCCCCGCCTCGGCCGTGAAGGCGTCCCACACGGACGGCTCGCGCTCGGCCGCGGCCCCCTCGATCTGGTGCGCGGAGGTCGAGACACCCCACAGGAAGCCTGCCGGGAACTGGGGTATCGGGTTCGTCGGGTTCGTCGCCATGGGCGGATCATCCGTACCACGGGTAACGGAAGTCAACGCCCGAGGGTGAAGTGCCCGTTACGCACCCCCGGCGCTCCGGCGGGGCAGCTCACGCCCCCTCCTTGAGCACCCTTCTGATCAGCTCCCGCTGCTCCTGCGTCAGCCCGGGATCCGCGCAGTACGCCGTCCTCCCGTCCACCGTGATCTCGTAACGGAAGCCGTCCGGCACCCCGAACGGCGGCGAGTCCCGGCCGGTGGCGAGCGCGCACTCGGCCAGGGCCCTCCACTCCTCGGCATCGGGCCGTCCGGCGGTGTCCACCACCGCGTGCCGCTCGATGCCCGCGAAACCGCCCGTGCGCCGCACTTCGATACGCATGGGTCATGTCTAGTACGGATCGGGGCGCGACCGCAGCACCGCGTGGCCGGACCCGGCACTCACAGCGTCCGCACGCCCACCTGTTCCCAGGCCTTCAGCACCGCCGTCAGCTCGTCGCCCTGGCCGTAGCGGTCCTTCGCCGCCTTCACCGTGAGCGTGGCGAAGTCGACGAAGAGAGCCTGCTTGCTCAGTTCGCCCCCGGTGAGGACGTCGTACCAGATCTGCCCGGCGCGCTCCCAGGCGTGGCCGCCGAGCGCGTTGGCCACCAGGTAGAACGCGTGGTTGGGGATGCCGGAGTTGATGTGGACGCCGCCGTTGTCACGGCCCGTGCGGACGTAGCCGTCCATGGTCGCCGGCTGCGGGTCCTTGCCGAGGACGTCGTCGTCGTAGGCCGTGCCCGGGGCCTTCATCGAGCGTAGGGCGGTGCCCGTGACCCGCGGGGCGAGCAGGCCGGCGCCGATCAGCCAGTCCGCCTCGGCGGCGGTCTGGCCGAGCGTGTACTGCTTGATGAGCGCGCCGAAGACGTCCGACATGGACTCGTTGAGCGCGCCCGGCTGCCCGAAGTACGTGAGGTTCGCCGTGTACTGGGTGACGCCGTGGCTGAGTTCGTGGCCGATGACGTCGATCGGGATGGTGAAGTCGAGGAAGATCTCGCCGTCGCCGTCGCCGAACACCATCTGCTCGCCGTTCCAGAAGGCGTTGTTGTAGTCGCGGTCGTAGTGCACGGTCGCGTCCAGCGGCAGGCCGTTGCCGTCGATCGAGTCGCGCGCGAAGGACTGCCAGAACAGTTCGTACGTGGCACCCAGGCCCGCGTACGCGCGGTTGACCGTGGCGTCCTTGCCGGGCTCCTCGCCCTCGCCGCGCACCTTCCTGCCGGGCAGGTCCGTGCCGTGGCGGGCGTCGTGGATCGTGCGGTGCGGCCGGCCCGCCTCGGCGCCGACGGGCGTGGTGATGCTCGGGGCGCCGATGACCGTGGTCAGCCGGCGGTGGGTGCGCTCGAAGGCGTCGCGCTCCAGGGTCTTGCGCGCGGCGCCGGCGAGCACGGGGTCCTCGGCGCGGGAGAGCTTGTCGAGGACGTGGGGTGGTACGACGGTGCAGAAGACGGGCTCGTGGCCCCCGTTGGTCGTCATGTTCCGCACGATCGCACTCCGTTAGGGGCGTGTCACTAGGGGCGACCATGATTGGTGAAATGTCGCCGTATGGGTTGCGAATCGTCATCGCCGTGTTACTGAGAGTTGGAGGCGGGCTCTCCGTGGGTGGGGCTTCTCGCGCAGTTCCCCGCGCCACTGAAAGGGTGCTCACCTCGCCCTGTGTGGCCTTGCGCACCTTATGTCCAATTTGATGAAGCGGTCCCGCATACTGATACGACCCCGCACGGCAGGCACGGCTCGGCTAGGCTGCTCCGCATCATGCGTTTCGGGCTGCTTCTCCTTAGCTGCCGCGGCGAGGGCCTGTAGTCGAGGCCGACCCCCTCCCCGCGGTGCTTTGGCGTTGCGTCGTCGGCCGTCCTTTCCGGACCATCGAGGAGCCCACGCATCATGGCGAACCGCCAGCAGCCCACGTCCATGCCGATCCACAAGTACGGGCGTTACGAGCAGGTCGACATCCCCGACCGCACGTGGCCGGACAACCGGATCACCGTCGCCCCCCGCTGGCTCTCCACCGACCTGCGCGACGGCAACCAGTCCCTGATCGACCCGATGTCGCCCGAGCGCAAGCGCCGGATGTTCGACCAGCTGGTCAAGATGGGCTACAAGGAGATCGAGGTCGGCTTCCCCGCCTCCGGTCAGACGGACTTCGACTTCGTACGGTCGATCATCGAGGAGCCGGGCGCGATCCCGGACGACGTCACCATCTCCGTACTGACCCAGGCCCGCGAGGACCTGATCGAGCGGACCGTGGAGTCCCTGAAGGGCGCCAGGCGCGCCACGGTCCACCTGTACAACGCCACCGCGCCCGTCTTCCGCCGGGTCGTCTTCCGCGGTTCCAAGGACGACATCAAGCAGATCGCCGTGGACGGTACGCGGCTGGTGATGGAGTACGCGGAGAAACTGCTGGGCCCCGAGACCGAGTTCGGCTACCAGTACAGCCCCGAGATCTTCACCGACACCGAGCTGGACTTCGCGCTGGAGGTCTGCGAGGCGGTGATGGACGTCTACCAGCCCGGTCCGGGCCGCGAGATCATCCTCAACCTGCCCGCCACGGTGGAGCGTTCGACGCCGTCGACGCACGCGGACCGGTTCGAGTGGATGAGCCGCAACCTCTCCCGCCGCGAGTACGTCTGCGTCTCCGTCCACCCGCACAACGACCGCGGTACGGCCGTCGCCGCCGCCGAACTGGCCCTGATGGCCGGCGCCGACCGCGTCGAGGGCTGTCTGTTCGGCCAGGGCGAGCGCACCGGCAACGTCGACCTGGTCACCCTGGGCATGAACCTGTTCTCGCAGGGCGTCGACCCGCAGATCGACTTCTCCGACATCGACGAGATCCGTCGCACGTGGGAGTACTGCAACCAGATGGAGGTCCACCCCCGCCACCCGTACGTGGGCGACCTGGTCTACACGTCCTTCTCCGGCTCCCACCAGGACGCCATCAAGAAGGGCTTCGACGCCATGGAGGCGTCCGCGAAGGAGCAGGGCAGGACGGTCGACGACATCGAGTGGGCCGTGCCGTACCTGCCGATCGACCCCAAGGACGTCGGCCGGTCCTACGAGGCCGTCATCCGGGTCAACTCGCAGTCCGGCAAGGGCGGTATCGCCTACGTGCTGAAGAACGACCACAAGCTGGACCTGCCGCGCCGGATGCAGATCGAGTTCTCGAAGCTGATCCAGGCCAAGACCGACGCCGAGGGCGGCGAGGTCACCGGCTCCGACATCTGGTCCGTCTTCCAGGACGAGTACCTGCCGAACCCCGACAACCCCTGGGGCCGGGTCCAGGTCCGCAACAACCAGTCGACCACCGACAAGGACGGCGTGGACACGCTGACCGTGGAGGCCGAGGTCGACGGCGCGGAGACCACCCTGGTCGGCACCGGCAACGGCCCGATCTCGGCGTTCTTCGACGCGCTGCAGGGCATCGGCATCGACGCCCGGCTGCTGGACTACCAGGAGCACACGATGAGCGAGGGCGCCTCCGCGCAGGCCGCCTCGTACATCGAGGTCGCCATCGAGGACAAGGTGCTGTGGGGCATCGGTATCGACGCGAACACGACGCGCGCGTCGCTGAAGGCGGTCGTCTCCGCCGTCAACCGAGCCGCTCGCTGACCAGCCGGACCGGCGGTTTGAAGGCCCCGTTCACCGGATTCCGGCGAACGGGGCCCGTCGTATACCGGCCAAACCCGGTGCGGGTCGCGGGTAGTCCTCGTCCGGAGTACTGACTGCGCCTCTCGGATGTGGCTAACATCACCGAGCGCGGCAATGTTGCCGAGGGGGCACTTCCCGCGCCCAAGGGGCCGTGTGTGGGGGAGTTACGGAGGTGCCGCGTGCTGCCAGGACGGGACCCGATCGGCGATGCCGCCGCGTTCGCCCGCGCCGGGTGCACCAGCCGTGCCACCGGTCTGTCGCGGGTGATGGGCACGCGGATCGCATGGACGGGCGTCGGTGACGGCGAGTTCTTCTGTCCGGGCTGCGGAGGCGACCGCAACTACCAGCGCCTCACCGGCCGCCGCCGCTTCACCCTCCTCGGCGTCCCGGTCCTGTCGCGCGGGGAGACGGGCCCCGTGGTGGAATGCGCGGCCTGCCGCCACCACTACGCCACGGACGTCCTCGACCACCCCACCACCACTCGCTTCTCCGCGATGCTCCGTGACGCCGTCCACACCGTCGCCCTGGCCGTCCTCGCGGCCGGCGGCAGCCGCTCCCGCACCGCTTTGTCCGTCGCCGCCTCCGCCGTCCGCTCCGCCGGCTTCGACGACTGCACCGAGGACCAGCTGGACGCCCTGGTCGAGGCCCTGGCCGCCGACACGGGCCGCGTCCACGGCGCACCCTGCGGCCCCGGCCTCGCCATAGAGCTTCACGAGGCTCTCGACCCGCTGGCCCCCCACCTCGCCGCCACCGGCCGTGAGGCGATCCTTCTCCAGGGCGCCCGGATCGCCCTGGCCGACGGCCCGTACACCCCCGCGGAGCGGGACGCGCTCGCCACGGTGGGGGCGGCCCTGACGATCTGCTCGGACGACGTGACCCGCCTGCTGGCTGCGGCGCGCACGCCCTCGTAGCCTCGCGCACGCCCTCGTAGCCGTCGCGCGGCCGCCTACAGCAGCCCCGCCGCCGCCAGGTACTTCCCGACGCGCTCCACCTCCGCCTGCGACAGCGGGACCTGCGGTTCCGCCGTGGCCGGGCAGGCGATGACGCCGCGCAGGTGGAGGGCCGCCTTGAAGGCACCGAGGGCGGAGGAGCCGCCGCCCATGCGGGCGGGGGCGCCGACGCCGGTCAGTCCGAAGAGGGCGCACAGGCGCTCCTGTTCGGCGCGGGCCCCGTCCCGGTCGCCGGCACGGGAGAGGCGGTCGAGACGGACGTACCCGGCCGGGTCGACGTTCGCCAGCCCGGGCACCGCGCCGTCCGCGCCCAGGGCGAGGGCGGAATCGACGACGAGCTCGGAGCCGGTGAGAACACTGAAACCGCTGACGGCGGGGTCCGTACGGGCGCCCGTGACGACCGTGCGGAAGGCGGCCAGGTCGCCGCTGGAGTCCTTGAGGCCGGCGATGACCCCCTCGGCCGCCAGCTCCAGGACCACGTCGGCGGGCAGCTTGGTGTGCACGGCGGCCGGGATGTCGTAGGCGATGACGGGGACGGGGGAGCCGGCGGCGAGCAGCCGGAAGTGGCGGGCGATCTCCGCCGGGTGGGTGCGGGTGTAGAAGGGAGCCGTCGCCACCACGGCCTCCGCCCCGGCGGCGGTCACGGCGCGGACGTGGTCCAGCACGCGGGGCGTGGTCATGTCGATCACCCCGGCGAGCACGGGGACCCGGCCGCCGACATGTCCGACGACCGTCTCCACGACCCGCAGCCGCTGCGCGTCCGTCAGGAACGCCGCCTCCGACGACGAGCCGAGCACGAACAGCGCGTCCACACCGCCCGCCACCAGATGGTCGACGAGCCGGGTGAGCGAGGGGACGTCCACCTCCCGGTCCGGTGTCAGAGGGGTGCAGACGGGCGGGACGACACCGGTCAGCGGGGCGGGCACGGGCATGGCGGCTCCCTCGGCGCTACGAATCGCGTACGGAGCCCGGCGCGGGCGCGGCCCGGCCCCTTGAACGGGCCGGGTCACGCGTCGACTCCTGCTCCTGAACAGGATGGTGGCAGCCGAAGCGCTGCCCGGGGGCCGACTCGGCCGAGAACCCCCGCACGAGGCGGGGCGTCGGACGTCCGACGCGTACGATGCGGCGCATGTCTCAGCAGAGCGGGATCCCGCGCGTCGGGACGAGGGCCGCGCAGGCGTCACGGGCGGTGGGCTAGATCCATGGCGGAGCCGACCGAACCCTGGGACCCGGCCGCGCCCGGTGTCCTGCACCTGCCCTCGGGGCGGCTGGTGCGCGGCCGGGGGCTGCGCCGTCCGCTCCCGGACGGCGCGGTCCCCACCTACGCCGTGTACTGCCTCGGCCAGGAACCGCCCGTGGTCCCCTGGGCGTCCCGCTGGCTGCGCTGGCCCGACTTCCGGCTGCCCGCCGACCGGGCGGAGGCCGCCCGGGTGCTGCGGGACGCCTGGGACCGGGCGGCCACCGAGCGGGTCGAGCTGGCGTGCGGCGGCGGCAGGGGGCGCACCGGCACCGCGCTGGCCTGTCTGGCGGTGCTGGACGGCGTACCGCCCGGGCAGGCCGTGGCGTACGTGCGCCGGCACTACCACCGGCACGCGGTCGAGACCCCCTGGCAGCGGCGGTACGCACGACGCTTCGGCGCCTGACCGGCCGGCGGGGGAGTGCCACCACCGCGCCCCGCCACCTCTGCCCGTCCCATCCGCGCGGTGCTGCCCCCGGCCCCCGCTACGGGGTTCGCCGCCGGGGCGGCGACGGAGGACGGGGTGCGGCCCTCAGGATGGGACGGGTAGGGACGGCGGGGCGCGGGAGATCCCGGGGGCCCGGCGTGCACGGCCGGGCTAGGCGGTGGTCCTCGCGGGTCCGTACAGCGCGTGCGGCGCACCCGTCATCAACGCCCAGTACCGGTCCCCGTACGACCAGTGCCACCACTCGGTGGGGTAGTTGACCAGCCCGGCCGTGGTGAGGGCCGCGCTCAGGACGCGGCGGTTGCGGCGGGCGGTGCCGGAGATGTTCGGCGCGTCCGTGTAGCAGGCGTCGTCGCTCTCCTCGGGGCTCGCGTCGAGACGGGTGCCCATGTCGAGTTCCTCCCCGGCGGCGGTGCACAGGGTGAGGTCGACCGCGGCGCCCGCGACATGCGGCCCGATCTCCGGCGGCGAGAGGGAACGGCTGGTCTGGACGTGGAGGTGCTCCTCGGTCCAGTCCGGGTGGGCGAGCCGCAGCTCGGCGGCGTACGCCTCGAAGTACTCGATCTGCAGGGCCAGCGGCCGGTACCCCTCGGTGACCAGCAGCCGCAGCCCCTCGGGGAGCAGCCGCGCGGCACGCGCCAGACGCCAGGCGACGCCCTCGCGCAGGTGCGCGTACGACCCCTCGGGGTCGGCCTGACGGGAGTCGACCACCACGAACGGCAGCTCCCTCAGGTCGACGAGGGGCTCACCGCACTCCTGCACCGGGACACCGGCGACCTCGGGGTCGCTCATGAGGATGATCGAAGCCATGGATCGTCTTCCACCGGGCGGCAGGTCTGCGGCGGAGGGATGCGTGGCAGCACCCCGGGGAGGGACCTGATCCCCTGATGTCCCTCCCCGGGGGCTTCCCCCCTTGAGTGGTGGTCTGCGGTCCGGATCAGAGTGTTCCCCCAGTCCGTCCTGCTGTTCCGAACCCACTGTCGTCACGTTCCCACCGGTCCGTCCCCTGTGCGCTCCGGTGGGCCGACCGGCCGGGCGGTGGTCGCCCGGCCGATCCGTTGTTCCCCCGAGAGCACCGAGCATGGCGCACCCCGCTGGAAGTTCTCTGCAAGTCCGCCGCAAGCGGGTTTCGGCCTGGCCGGGATCACACCCAGGGCCAGGGCTCGTCCCGCTCGCGGGCCTCGCAGCCGTCGAACACCGCCATGGCCTCCGCCCGCAGCGCCTGCGCTCCCGCCCGGTCGCCCAGTGCGGCCCGTACGACGGACAGGTTGCGCAGGGCGCGCGCCCGGGGCAGGGGCAGGGCGAGGACGCCCCAGAGGGCGGCGGACGCGGTCAGCAACCCCTCCGCGTCCGTCAGCCGTCCGTCGGCCAGCGCGCACTCACCGAGCGTGCGCAGCGTCAGGGCCTCCCCGAAGCGGTCCTCGTGGACCCGGCAGACCTCCAGGATCTCGCGCAGCTCCCCCTCCGCCTCCCGGACGTGCCCGAGCCGCAGCCGCGCCTTGGCACGGGCCCGCAGGGCGTACGCCGCCATGTGCGGGTCGCCGATCGCCCGCAGGATCTCCAGCGCCTGCTCGGCCACGCGCGCGGCCTCCTCGTACGCGCCGAGCGAGCGGTGCACCAGGCTGAGCGTGCGCAGCGCCAGGGCCTCGCCGCGCCGGCTGCCGAGCCGCCGGTACGCCCGCAGCGACTCGTCGAGCAGCGGGAACGCGCCCTTCTGGTCACCGAGTTCGAGGCGTACGGAACCGCCGTACCGGCAGGCGACCCCGACCCCGGTGTCGTCTCCGACGCGCCGGAAGCCGTCGGCCGCGTCGGTCAGGGCCCGTTCCGCGTCGCGCAGTTCGCCGACCTCGCGGCAGGCGCTGCCGAGGCCGGCGAGGGCGGCGGAACGGCCGAGCACGTCGCCGAGTTCGGTGCAGATGCGCTCCGCGGTGCGGAAGTACTCCTGGGACTCGGCGATACGGTCCTGTTCGTAGCGGAGTTGTCCCAGGCCGATGATGAGCAGGGCCTCGCCCGAGCGGTCCTCGGCGCGGCGGGCCGCGGCGAGGGCCGCGTCGTGGCTGCGCCACCAGGCGTCGAAGCGGTTCTTGATGGCGAACGAGGAGGAGCACAGGGCCGCCGCCGCTTCGCAGGCGAGGGTGTGCAGGCCCATCGCCGCCGCGCGCTCGACCGCGGTGGTGAGGGTGTCGGCCTCCGCGTCGAACCAGGTGAAGGGGTCGTCCAGGGCTCGGCGGGTGGTCCTTTCGCCTATGGGGGAGGTGGGTTCGGTCGGTTCGCGGCTGTCGGCCGGCCGTGGCTGCCCGCGCAGCTCCCCGCTCCCCTGGAGGGGCGCTCGTCCGAACCTCTGTCTGAGGATCACCGCACCCGAAGGCGCCTCCTCCGCCACCCTGTCCATCAGCCACAGGCCCGCCGACAGCGCCCTGCCCACCGCCGCCGTGCGGTCCTCCACGGGGTCCTCGGCCTCGGCACGTTCGGCTGCGTAGACCCGGACCAGGTCGTGCAGGCGGTAGCGGGGCTGGCCGACCTGGTCGGTGCCGGGGCAGTTGATCAGCTGGGCGTCCAGGAGCCGTTCGAGGATCTCCTCCGCCCCGTCCTCGGGCATGCCGGAGAGCGCGGCCACCGTCCACACGGCGACGTCCGCCGGGCCGAGGGTGGCGATTCGGCGCAGCACCCGGCGGGCGCACGAGTCGAGGGCCCGGTAGCTGAGGCCGAGACCGGCCCGTACCTCCAGGTCGCCCACGGACAGCTCGTCCAGGCGGCGGTGCTCGTCGGCGAGGCGCTCGGCGAGCACGCTGGGCGTCCAGTGGCGCCGGGTCGCCAGGCGGGCGCCCGCGATCCGCAGGGCCAGCGGCAGCCCGCCGCACAGCTCCACGATGCGCCGCGCCGCGGCCTGTTCGCGAGGGTCGTCCGGGGTGCGTTCCGGGCCGGTGACCCGGGTGAGCAGCTCCAGGCCGCGCGCGTCGTCCAGGACGTCCAGGTCGGTGCGCCGGGCCCCGACGAGCCCCCCGAGCCGGGCCCGGGAGGTCACCAGGACCCCGCAGGTGGCACTGCCCGGCAGCAGCGGCCGTACCTGGGCCTCGCCGTTCGCGTCGTCCAGGACCAGCAGGATCCGCCGTCCGGCGACGAGGCTGCGGAACAGGTCGCCGCGCTCGGCCGTGTCCTCGGGCGGGTCCGCGCCGAGCGCCCGCAGCAGCCGGCCCAGCACCTCGGCGGGCGGTACGGGCTCGCTGAAGCCGTGCAGTTCGGCGTAGAGCTGCCCGTCGGGGTACGCGCCGGCCACCCGGTGCGCGGCCTGCACGGCGAGCGCCGACTTGCCGACCCCGGCGGCCCCCGACACCACGACGACGGGCATCGCCTCCCGTTCCCCGGTCAACGCCCCGACGACCCGCGCCAGTTCCTCCCCCCGTCCGGTGAAGTCCCCGATGGCGGGCGGCAGGAGCGACACCGGCCGGGGTGCGGTCAGGGGCTGCGGGGCGGCGGCCGTGGTGGCGGTGAGCAGGGCCGGGTCGGCCCGCAGGATGGCCTCGTACAGCCTGGTCAGCTCCGGGCCCGGGTCGAGCCCCAGCTCGCCGGCGAGCACCGCCCGGCCGTCCGCGTAGACGGCCAGCGCGTCGGCCTGCCGGCCCAGCCGGTACAGGCCCAGCATCAGCTGGCCGCGCGGCCGCTCCCGGGTCGGCCGGGCCTCGACCAGCGAGGTCAGCTCCGTGACCAGTTCCGCCTCGTGCCCGCCGGTCTCCAGCTCGGCGGCGATCCGTTCCTCCAGGGCCGCCTGCCGGGCCTCCTCCAGCCGTCCGGCCTCACCGCGCAGCGCGTCCCCGACGCCGCCGAGCGCGGGGCCGCGCCACAGCTCCAGCGCCTCCCGCAGCAGCCGGGCGGCCCCGGCGTGGTCCCCGTCGGCGGCGGCCCGGCGCGCGTCGGCCGTGTGCGCCTCGAACTCCGCCAGATCGACCCGGCCGATCCCGGGCCGCATCACATAGCCCGGCGGCCGGGTCTCGATCGCCTCCGCCGCCTCGCCGGGCAGGGCCCGCCGCAGCGCCGACACATACGTCTGCACCAGCGCCCGCGCGGTGTCCGGGGGGTCGTCGCCCCAGATCACGTCCACCAGCGCGTCCGCGGGCACCACCTGACCGGCCCGCAGGAGCAGTACGGCCAGCAGCGCCCGCGGTTTCGGCCCGCCCAGCCGCAGGGGTCTGTCACCGTGCCACGCCTCGACCGGACCGAGCAGTCGGAATTCCAGCTCCACGGGGCCCCATCTTCCGTGCTTTCGGACCGCCGGGACAGCGGTTGCTCACGCAACGTTCGACGCTCATGTACGCCGAGTGGTTTCCCATGACGCGTGATGCGTCGACGAGTTGCCGGAAAACGGGGGAACCAAAGGGAATCTTAGGTGGACAACGCGGAGATTCCCCACCTGTGTGAGGACCACCTGTGACGATGCTGTGAGGACTGCGCCGCTTCTCGCCCATGGCCTTTCCGGTCCATCGTCTCGGATGCCCCGACGCAGCGCTTTCGCGCCGCCCCGCGGTCGCACGGGACAGACTCCCGCCGAGTGTAGACACCGCAGGTCACCGGGGGGATGCGAAGAGTGAAACTCGATGATGCGGGGGAGCACCGTGGGGGCGGCGCGAGAAGGCCCGGCGGGCGGGATCCGGCGGGGGCGCCGAAGAGGCGGAGGATGCGGTGGAGGAATTGCGGCGGAAAGCCGGAAAAGCGGGAATTGTTCTTCTGGTGCCGGGCAATTCGGCGGCGGCTCTGCGGTGAGCGGTATCGGGAAGAAGCCGGCGATCGGCACCTACGCGGTCGACACCCGCACGGGCAGGGTCGGCCTGGTCATGGGCCACGAGGGCCCGTACGTCCAGCTGCGGCCGGTCGGCGGCGGGAAGGAGTGGGACTGCGCCCCCGAGACCGTCCGGGCCGCCACGACCATAGAACGGCTCCGCGCGGCCACCGCGTACGAGAACGCCCGCAGCCGGGGCGAGGTCCCTTGAAGGGGTGACCGTAGGCGAGAATGGGCGGCATGAGCCTGTTCCGCGACGACGGCGTCGTCCGCCGCCCCCGGATGCCCGGTGCGGCGGACGGGCTCTTGCCGCTGTCCTGCGGACGACGATCCGCGTGCCTCCGGCCGGCGAGCCGCGGGGGTGCGTGGTGAGTCTCTTCCGTGACGACGGTGTGGTGCTGCGGACCCAGAAGCTGGGGGAGGCGGACCGCATCATCACCTTGCTCACCCGGGGGCACGGGCGGGTGCGGGCGGTGGCCCGGGGGGTGCGGCGGACCAAGTCCAAGTTCGGGGCCCGGCTCGAACCCTTCTCGCACGTCGACGTGCAGTTCTTCGCGCGGGGCAGCGAGCTGCTCGGACGCGGGCTGCCCCTGTGCACCCAGAGCGAGACCATCGCCCCGTACGGCGGCGGCATCGTCAGCGACTACGCCCGCTACACCGCCGGGACGGCCATGCTGGAGACGGCCGAACGGTTCACCGACCACGAGGGCGAGCCCGCCGTGCAGCAGTACCTGCTGCTGGTCGGCGCCCTGCGCACCCTCGCCCGCGGCGAGCACGCGCCCCACCTCGTCCTCGACGCCTTCCTGCTGCGCTCGCTCGCCGTCAACGGCTACGCGCCCAGCTTCGGCGACTGCGCCAAGTGCGGCATGCCCGGCCCCAACCGCTTCTTCTCCGTCGCCGCCGGAGGGTCGATCTGCGTGGACTGCCGGGTGCCCGGCAGCGTCGTACCCTCGCCGCAGACGCTGCGGCTGCTCGCCGCGCTTCTCACGGGAGACTGGGAGACCGCGGACACGAGCGAGCCGCGGCACGTGCGGGAGGGCAGCGGGCTGGTGTCCGCCTATCTGCACTGGCATCTGGAGCGCGGCCTGCGCTCTCTTCGGTACGTGGAGAAGTCGTAGGCGGCGCACGGGACACACGGCCCCGGGCACGGCGGAGCCGAGCACCACACCGCATCACAGAGCAGCACAGAGTCGAGCACCACAGAGCAGCACAGAGGAGACGAGAAGCACATGGTGGTACGCGGGTTCCTGGGGCGTCAGCGCCGCGAGTACGAGGCGCCGACGCCGCATCCGTCCGGCGCCCGCGCGCCCAAGCTCCCCGGCGAGCTGGTCCCCAAGCACGTGGCGATCGTCATGGACGGCAACGGCCGCTGGGCCAAGGAGCGCGGGCTGCCGCGCACCGAGGGCCACAAGGTCGGCGCCGAGCGCGTCCTCGACGTCCTCCAGGGCTCGATCGAGATCGGCGTGCGCAACATCTCCCTCTACGCCTTCTCCACCGAGAACTGGAAGCGCTCGCCCGACGAGGTCCGCTTCCTGATGAACTTCAACCGCGACTTCATCCGCAAGACCCGCGACCAGCTCGACGCGCTGGGCATCCGGGTCCGCTGGGTGGGCCGGATGCCCAAGCTGTGGAAGTCCGTCGCCAAGGAACTCCAGGTCGCCCAGGAGCAGACCAAGGACAACAACCTGCTGACCCTGTACTTCTGCATGAACTACGGCGGCCGCGCCGAGATCGCCGATGCCGCGCAGGCCCTCGCCGAGGACATCCGGGCCGGGCGGCTCGACCCCTCCAAGGTCACCGAGAAGACCTTCGCGAAGTACCTGTACTACCCGGACATGCCGGACGTCGACCTCTTCCTGCGCCCCAGCGGCGAGCAGCGCACCTCCAACTACCTGCTCTGGCAGAGCGCCTACGCCGAGATGGTCTTCCAGGACGTGCTGTGGCCCGACTTCGACCGCCGTGACCTGTGGCGCGCCTGCGTGGAGTTCGCCTCCCGCGACCGCCGCTTCGGCGGCGCCATCCCGAACGAGGAACTGCTCGCCATGGAGGGCCGGACGGAGGACTGACCCTTGGCCCAGGCCGGCGGGGAGAACGTGGAGCTGGTGTACCAGGCGACGGCCGGGGACTTCCGCGAGGCGGTCCGCGCGTGCACGCGTGCCTCCCCCGCCGGCCGGTGGGGGAGACGGCTGCTGCTGGTCTCCGGCGCGCTGGGGCTGGTCCTGGCGGCGGTGCCTGCGCTGCTCGGCCTCGCCCCGGATCCGAAGGTTCTCGTGATGACCGCCGCCCCCGTCCTCGGGCTGCTGGTCCTCCCGCACGTCGAGGCCCGGCGGCTCCACCGCAGGGCGGTGCCGCTCGGCGTCCACCGCACGGTGCTGGACCCGTGGGGCGTGACCGTCGCGCACGACCGGGGCACCGAGCGGGTGGTCCGCTGGTCACAGGTGTCCCAATACGCGGAGACCCCGCACACCTTCGTCCTGTTCGACGGCGGTGCGCAGGTGCCCCGCTTCACCGTGCTGCCGAAGCGCGGCCTGCGGGTTCCCGCCGACGCCGACCGGCTCCGGGCCGTCCTCGCCCGTGAGGGTCTGCCCCGGCTGTAGCGCTTGGCGCGGGCCGGTGCGGCACTCGGGCAGGACCCCGTAAGGGCTCCCGGTACCTGGTCCGGATGCTCCGGACGAGAAGGGGACGGCCTTCCGCACCGGCTGCCGTCCGGTGTCCCGGAGCAGCGCCTTCGTCCCGGAACAGCGCCTTCAAACGACCTGGACGAGCTGGAGCGCTGCTTCGGCCCGCAGGCCCTGGGACGGCACGGTCCAGCCGCGGCACGGCCGGTGAGGGTGCCCGGCGCGGGCGCTGGGTGCCGGGCCGACGCGGCCCGGCACGGAGCGCTACGAGGTCTTCGCCGCGCACTCCGCGCAGGTGCCGAAGATCTCCACCGTGTGGGCGACGTTCACGAAGCCGTGTTCCGCCGCGATCGCGTCGGCCCACTTCTCGACCGCCGGGCCCTCCACCTCCACCGCCTTGCCGCAGACGCGGCAGACGAGATGGTGGTGGTGGTCGCCGGTGGAGCAGCGGCGGTACACGGACTCGCCGTCGGAGGTGCGCAGGACGTCGACCTCGCCCGCGTCGGCGAGGGACTGCAGCGTGCGGTACACGGTGGTGAGCCCGACCGAGTCGCCCTTGTGCTTGAGCATGTCGTGGAGTTCCTGGGCGCTGCGGAACTCGTCGACCTCGTCGAGTGCCGCGGCCACGGCCGCCCGCTGGCGGGTGGAACGACCTCGTACGGGTCCGGCGGTCGTCACCGTTGCCTCCTCACGTAGCGGTCTTGCCGGGCCATTGTGCCAGCCCGCGCGGGCCCGCCGGGTTGCGGCGGACGCCGGTCAGCCCCTCGGCCCCTCGGCGGAGCCCCGGCTGGCCGGCACCGTGTCCCTGGGCTTTCCCGTCCCGGTGACGGCCTCGCCGACCTCGCCGGTCTTCGGGATCACGCACTCCGCGGGGTCGCCGGCCGGCGCCTCCAGGGCCTTGGCGCGCCGCCTGGCCAGCGGCGTCGCCAGCGCGGTGAGCAGCATGAACGCGGCGATGGCGAGCAGCACGATCGTCGCGCCGGGCGGCACGTCCTGGTAGTACGAGGTGACAGTGCCGCCGATGGTCACGGTGACGCCGATGGCGACGGCGACGGCGAAGGTGGCCGCGAAGCTGCGGGTGAGCTGCTGGGCGGCGGCGACGGGGACGACCATGAGCGCGGACACCAGCAGCAGGCCGACGACGCGCATGGCGACCGTCACCGTGACGGCCGCCGTGACCGCCGTCAGGAGGTTCAGCGCGCGCACCGGCAGGCCGGTGACCCGGGCGAACTCCTCGTCCTGGCTGACCGCGAACAGCTGCCGCCGCAGGGCCAGCGTCATCACGATCACGAACGCGGCCAGGACGCAGATCGCGGTGATGTCCTCCTGTGACACGGTCGACAGCGAGCCGAAGAGGAACGACATCAGGTTGGCGTTGGTGCCGCCGGGCGCGAGGTTGATGAGCATCACACCGCCCGCCATGCCGCCGTAGAAGAGCATGGCGAGGGCGATGTCGCCGCGTGTCCTGCCGTACCAGCGGATCAGCTCCATCAGGACGGCGCCGACCACGGACACGAGCGTCGCCATCCAGACCGGGGACCACGACAGCATGAAGCCGAGACCGACACCGGTCATCGCGACATGGCCGATGCCGTCGCCCATGAGGGCCTGGCGGCGCTGGACGAGGTAGACGCCGATGGCGGGGGCGGTGATGCCGACGAGGACGGCGGCGAGCAGGGCCCGCTGCATGAAGGCGTAGTCGAGGATCTCCATCGTGGGTGCCTTCTCAGCTCAGCAGGCCGGTGCGGACCGGTTCGACGCCGGGTGCCGCGTGCGGGTGGACGTGGTCGTGGCCGGGCAGCGCGTGCTGGCCGACCGCCTCCGGGGGCGGGCCGTCGTGGGTGACGCACCCGTCGCGCAGGACGACGGCGCGGTCGATCAGCGGCTCCAGCGGGCCCAGTTCGTGGAGGACGAGCAGCACCGTCGTGCCCTTGGCGACCTGTTCGCGCAGGGTCGCGGCCAGGACCTCCTGGCTGGCCAGGTCGACGCCCGCCATCGGCTCGTCCATGATCAGCAGTTCGGGTTCGCAGGCGAGGGCGCGGGCGATGAGGACGCGCTGGTGCTGGCCGCCGGAGAGGGCGTTCACCGAGTCCTTGGCGCGGTCGGCCATGCCGACCAGGTCCAGGGCGCGCCGGATCGCCTCGTGGTCGGCCTTGCGGAGGATGCCGAGGCGGGTGCGGGAGAGCCGGCCCGAGGCCACGATCTCCGTCACCGTCGCCGGGACACCGCCCGCGGCCGTGGTGCGCTGCGGGACGTATCCGAGGCGCCGCCAGTCGCGGAAGCGGCGGCGCGGGGTGCCGAACAGCTCGATCTCCCCGTCGCTGACGGGTACCTGCCCGATCACGGTGCGGACGGCGGTGGACTTGCCGGAGCCGTTGGCGCCGAGCAGCGCGACGACCTCACCGCGGTGCACGGTGAGGTCGATGCCGCGCAGGACGGTGCGCGAGCCCAGTTCGGCGCGGACGCCGCGCAACGAGATGACGGGCTCGGTCATGCCTGCTGCCTCCGGATGATCAACGAGGTCACTTGGCTCCCAGGGCTGCCCGGAGGGCCTTCAGATTGGCTTCCTGCACCGCGAAGTAGTCCTTGCCGCGCGACTTGGAGGTGATGCCCTCGATCGGGTCGAGGACGTCGGTCTTCAGGTTCGCGTCGGCGGCGACGGTCTTCGCGGTCTTGTCGCTGACCAGTGTCTCGTAGAACACGGTGGTCACGCCGTCGGCCTTCGCCATGTTCTCCAGCGCCTTGACCCGCGCGGCGCTCGGCTCGGACTCGGGGTCGAGGCCGGAGATGGCCTCCTCGGTGAGGCCGTAGCGCTCGGCGAGGTAGCCGAAGGCGGCGTGCGTGGTGATGAAGACCTTGGTGTCGGTGTTCTTCAGACCGTTCTCGAACTGGTCGTTGAGCGCGCCCAGCTTCATGACCAGGGCCTCGGTGTTGGTCTTGTACGTGGAGGCGTGGTCGGGGTCGGCCTTCTCGAAGGCGGCGCCCACACCCTTGGCGACCTCCGCGTACTTCACGGGGTCGAGCCAGATGTGCGGGTCCTTGCCCTCGAGCTCCTCGTTCTCGTGGTCGTCGTGCTCGGCCGAGTGGCCGCCGACCTCGTTGCCGTGGTGCTCCATCGCGGTCAGCCCGGCCGCGTCGATCTCGGTCTTCACCTCGGACTGCGCGACCGCGTCGTCGACGGAGGGCTGCAGGCCCTTGAGGTAGAGCACGGCGTCCGACTCCTGGAGGGCGGCCGTCTGCTTGGCGCTGATCTCCAGGTCGTGCGGCTCCTGGCCGGGTTCGGTCAGACTGGTGACGTTCACGTACTTCCCGCCGATCTGCTCGGCGAGGAAGGCCATCGGATAGAACGACGCGACGACGTCGAACTTGTCGGTGTTGCCCGCGGCCGCGCTGTCGCCGCCGCACGCTGTCAGAGTGGTGAGACCGAGAGCGGCCGCCGCGGTCGCCGCCGCGGGTATCAGAAATCGTCGTCGTACTACGTTCATGACAGTCATTTTCATCTTATCTGGAAACGATTGTCAACAAGCCTGGTGGTAAGCCCTTGGTAAGGCCTATGTCCGGTCTGGCACCGAACCGATTTGATTGCAGGGCGGCCTCCGCCGGTAATCTGAAGCATTCGCTCTGAAGCGCGTTCGCTTCCCTCCTGGGGCGCATCGCTTCGTCGCCCGTCGTCGTAATGAAGAGAGCACCGTGGCCGCCGACAAGATCGACACCATCGTCAGCCTGAGCAAGCGCCGTGGCTTCGTATTCCCGTGCAGCGAGATCTACGGCGGTCAGCGTGCCGCCTGGGACTACGGACCGCTGGGTGTCGAGCTCAAGGAGAACATCAAGCGTCAGTGGTGGCGCTACATGGTGACGTCGCGCGAGGACGTGGTCGGCATCGACTCGTCCGTCATCCTGGCCCCCGAGGTCTGGGTCGCCTCCGGCCACGTCGCCACCTTCTCCGACCCGCTCACCGAGTGCACCTCCTGCCACAAGCGGTTCCGCGCGGACCACCTGGAGGAGGCGTACGAGGCGAAGAAGGGCCGCCTGCCGGAGAACGGCCTCGCGGACGTCAACTGCCCCAACTGCGGCACCAAGGGCCAGTTCACCGAGCCCAAGCAGTTCTCGGGTCTGCTCTCCACGCACCTCGGCCCCACGCAGGACACCGGCTCCGTCGCCTACCTGCGCCCCGAGACCGCCCAGGGCATCTTCACCAACTTCGCCCAGGTGCAGACCACTTCGCGCCGCAAGCCGCCGTTCGGCATCGCCCAGATGGGCAAGTCCTTCCGCAACGAGATCACGCCCGGCAACTTCATCTTCCGCACCCGTGAGTTCGAGCAGATGGAGATGGAGTTCTTCGTCAAGCCGGGCGAGGACGAGAAGTGGCAGGAGTACTGGATGCAGGAGCGGTGGAACTGGTACACCGGCCTCGGCATGCGCGAGGAGAACATGCGGTGGTACGACCACCCGAAGGAGAAGCTCTCCCACTACTCCAAGCGCACCGCCGACATCGAGTACCGCTTCCAGTTCGGCGGCAACGAGTGGGGTGAGCTGGAGGGCGTCGCCAACCGCACCGACTACGACCTCTCCGCCCACTCCAAGGCCTCCGGCCAGGACCTGTCGTACTACGACCAGGAGTCGAGCGAGCGGTACACGCCGTACGTCATCGAGCCGGCCGCCGGTGTCGGCCGCACGATGCTGGCGTTCCTGCTCGACGCGTACAACGAGGACGAGGCGCCCAACGCCAAGGGCAAGCTGGAGAAGCGCACGGTGCTGCGCCTGGACCACCGCATCGCGCCGGTGAAGGTGGCGGTGCTCCCGCTCTCCCGCAACCCCGAGCTGTCCCCGAAGGCGAAGGGGCTCGCCACGGCCCTGCGCCAGAACTGGAACATCGACTTCGACGACGCGGGCGCGATCGGCCGCCGTTACCGCCGCCAGGACGAGATCGGTACGCCGTACTGCGTGACGGTCGACTTCGACACGCTGGACGACAACGCGGTCACCGTGCGGGAGCGGGACTCGATGAAGCAGGAGCGGGTGTCGCTGGACCAGATCGAGGGCTACCTCGCGGGCCGGTTGATCGGCGCCTGAGAGGGTGCCTCGCTCGCGTGATTGAGCGGCCGCGGGCTGGTCGTGCTGGTCGCGCAGTTCCCCGCGCCCCTCACGGGGCCGGGGAACTCGGCGTTCACAGGTCCAGGTCGGTGAAGAGGGCCGCGTGGTCGGACGCCTGGTCGGCCCTGGACGTCACCGTGGCGAAGGACGGGAAGGTCCTCGGCGCCCAGATGCCCCTGCGCTCCACGCCCACGTTCGTCACCCGCTCCCACAACCCCGGGCCGAACATGAGGTAGTCGAGCTTCTGCTCGTCGCGCTTGCCGGTGCCGTGGGTGCCCGGAGGGGCGGCGCCGTAGCTCTCGTGGGTCATGGCCTCGCGGAGGCCGGCGTCGAGAAGCAGCCGGATCGGGGGACTGGCGAGGGAGTCGTTGAGGTCGCCGGCCACCACGACTGCGGCCGCACGGACGTGACCGGGAACCGGCCGAGGATGCCGACGTCGATGCCGCGGCTGCCGTTGCCGTCCACGAGCAGGTTGAACGGGTACGGGTCGTACCCGAACGCGCCGCCCGGCACCTGGGAGTCGATGCGGTCCAGGGTGAGCCGGTCCTCCACCTCGACGGTGAGCAGGATGTCCGCGTCGACCTCGGCGATCACCCGGGCGGTGTTCTCCACCGCGGCCACCTGATGTCGTCCCGTACCGGCTCGGCCCAACAGGCCCACGCCGACCGCCCCTTGGCGACGATCCTGACGGCGGGGTCCGCGCCGGGCGACACCGTGTAGAGCTTGGCGCCCCCGCGGGGCTGGTCGACGAGGAACGGCCGGGCGCCGCCCGCCTCCGCGTGGTGCGCGCCGTGCTTCACCGAGGCGGTCGTGGACCTGGTGGTGCGGGGCCTGCGGGCCTGACGGAAAGGCCCGGCGGGACGGCCTGACCGGGCGGGCTCGACGGGAGGCCCCGCGGCTACCGGGAATCATTTGCAGTGCTCCGGCCTTCAGGCCGGGGGTGAAGCAAATCTCGTGGCTGCGTCGCGGAGCGTCGCGGTGTCGTTCCGGCGGAGCCGGACCCTGCTCTGTGACGGTGACGGGTCGTTCGCATGTTCCCGGTGACGACGTGGGTTCGATGTGCCTAGTGCGATCGTCATGCAGCTCAGGTACGCCTTCAGGTTGTGCCCGAACGCCGCTCAGCAGGCCGCGCCGGCCAGGGCGTTCGGGTGCGCCCGTGTCGTGTTCAACGACGCGGTGCGCGCCCGGGAGGACGCCCGCAAGACCGGGCAGCCGTTCCTGACGGCCGGTCACCTCTCCCGCAAGCTGATCACCGAGGCCAAGCGGACAGCCGGGCGGTCCTGGCTCGGCGAGGTCTCCGCGGTGGTGCTCCAGCAGTCCCTGCGGGACGCCGAGAGCGCGTACCGCAACTTCTTCGCCTCCCTCAAGGGCACCCGCAAGGGAGCGAAACTCGGCGCACCGCGGTTCAAGTCCCGCAAGGACACCCGGCAGTCGATCCGGTTCACCGCCAACGCCCGCTGGAACATCACTGGCAGCGGGCGTCTGAACCTGCCGAAGATCGGCGCGGTGAAGGTGAAGTGGTCCCGCACGCTGCCCGCCACACCCTCCTCCGTCACCGTCGTCAAGGACGCGGCCGGCAGGTTTTTCGCCCCCTTCGTCATCGACACCGGCCCCGCCGCCGACGCGGCACGGATGCCGGAGAGCGACCGCACCATCGGCATCGACCTCGGCCTCACGCATTTCGCCGTCCTGTCCGACGGCACGAAGATCGACTCCCCGCGCTTTCTGCGGCGCGCGGAGAAGAAGCTGAAGAAGGCCCAGAAGGAGCTGTCCCGCATACAGAAGGGAAGCAGGAACCGTGAGAAGGCACGCCTGAAGGTGGCCCGCGCCCATGCCAAGGTTGCTGACGCACGCTGTGAGTTCCACCACCAGCTCTCCACCAGGCTGATCTCCGAGAACCAAGGGATCGCCGTGGAGGACCTGTCGGTGGCGGGACTGGCACGCACCCGCCTGGCCAAGTCCGTGCACGACGCCGGATGGTCCTCGTTCGTGAACATGCTGGAGTACAAAGCAGCACGGTACGGCCGCACCCTGGTGAAGATCGGCCGGTTCACCCCGACCTCCCAGACCTGCCACGCCTGCGGCACCGTGGACGGGCCCAAACCCCTCGACGTGAGGGAATGGACCTGCACCGCCTGCGGCACCCGCCACGACCGGGACCACAACGCCGCACTCAACATCAAAACGGCCGCCGGACTGGCGGTATCAGCCTGCGGAGCGCCGGTAAGACCAGGAGCAGTCCCGGCACAGCGCAAAGAAACAGGAAGCCACGGATTCCCCACCGGAAACCGTGCCGCGTAGCGGCACGGCAACCGGCGGAGAAGGCCAGAATCCTTGCCCTTCAGGGCGAGGAGCATGTCAAGCCACGCAGAACTCGTTGCCCTCCGGGTCCCGCATCACCCACCAGTGCCCGGCCGGCCCCCGGTCGAACTCCTCGACGCGGGTGGCCCCCAGCGTCTCCATGCGGACGGCCAGGGCCTCCAGCCCGTCCGGACCGGCGTGGACGTCGATGTGCAGGCGGTTCTTGCCCGACTTGGGCTCCGGGACGTCCTGGAAGAGCAGACGGCGGCCCTTGCCGATGCCGGTGAAGAGGTCGTACGGGTCGTCGGGGTGGCGCACGGCCGCGTAGCCGCGGAAGACGCGGCGGCCGCCGTGCTCGGCGACGGCGGCCTCGGGCAGGTCGCCGGTGGTCAGGAGATGGCTGATCAGCGTGCTGGGGTCCTCCACCTCGTAGCCCAGCGCCGCGGCCCAGAAGTCCGCCAGGTGCTGGGCGTCCCGGGAGTCGATGACCAGTTTCCAGTTCAGTGCGGCTGTCATGTAACCGGTTATATTGGTTACATGGGTACGTCGTCCAGGGCATCGGCTTCGGAGGAGGCGCCGGGAGTGTCGGGCATCCGGTTGCGGTCCTACTCCGGGAACGTCTTCCGGTTCGATCCGGGCTCCCTCTGCCTGGAGCTGCTCATCACCGGCGGCCCCGGCGCCCTGACCCGCTACGAGGTGCTGCACGCCCCCGGTGACCTGGTCGCCTGGGTGGAGCAGTCCCGGCTCACCCCCACGCCCCTCGCGCTGCGGGTCACGGAGGACGAGGTGGTGTACGCCCGGCGGCTGCGCGACGCGCTGACCCGTACGGTCGTCTCCCACGTCGCCGGCGGCGGGCTCCCCGAGCTGGGCATAGCCCCGGCGGACCCCGCCGACCTCGACCTCGTCAACGAGGCCGCCGCCCGCCCGCCGCTGGCCCCCGCCATCGCCCCGGACGGCGGCCGCGGCTGGGCCGCCGGCACGGCGACCGGCACCCAGCTCCTCTCCACCGTCGCCCGGGACGCCGTCGACCTCCTCACCGGGCCGTACGCACAGCGGATCCGCATGTGCGCCGGTGACCGCTGCTACCTCCTGTACGTCGACACCTCACGCCCCGGCCGCCGCCGCTGGTGCTCGATGGAGCACTGCGGCAACCGTCACAAGGTCCGTGCCCACCGGGTGCGCCGCTCCGGGACGGGCCCGGCCGAGTGAGCGCGGGGACCGGGCGGCGGTCCGGTCCGGAAGGACTCCACGAGAAAGGGTGATCCCCATGACCACGCGATCGACCGGACTCACCAGGGACGCCGGATGGGAAGTCGGTGTCTCCCGCACCCTGCCCCAGTCACCCGCCGCCGTCTGGGAGTTCATCAGCGGCCCGCGCGGGCTGGAACTGTGGCTCGGGCCCGGGGCCCGGCTCACCCCGGAGCGCGGGGCGGCGTACGAGACCGACGCGGGCGCCACCGGCGAGGTGCGCGGCTACCGGACCGGTGACCGCATCCGCGTCACCTACGGCGACACGACCGTCCAGGTCGCCGTGTCGGCCGCCGGCGGCGGACGGTCGGTGCTCGTCTTCCATCAGGAGCGCATGGCCGGTCCCGAGGAGCGGGAGCGCCAACGGGCCCACTGGCGCCGGGTGATGAAGCAGGTCACGGAGGCGCTGGACCGGAAGGGCTGAGCGCCGGGCACGGTCACGAGCCCGCCGGGTCCACCGTCGCCTGGTGGGCCTCGGCGAGGTGTTCCTCGGCCTTCAGCCAGGGCAGGAACTGTGCGCCCTTGCGCCAGCCGCAGGTGTCGCAGCTGATCGTGCGCTGCACCCCCGAGCGCCGGACCCGCACGGTGTGTTCCCGCCCGTGCTGGTCCCAGCGGCTCACCCTGCTCGTGTCGGTCTGCCGCATGACCTCTCCCGCCCCACCCGCCCGGTCCGTTTCCGCGTCCGTGAGGAGTGTGCGTCACAACCGGTGCCAACGGGGCGGTTCGCACGAGGAGTTGTCCCAGGCGTTACCGGGAGTGGCGCGCAAGGACCCGTCGTTCGGCCCGGCCGGGACCCCAGACCCGGAGCAAGCAGGAGAAACCGTACGCGCGAGTGACCGCCCGGCCGCGCCGGCGCTCAGACCCGGGGGCCGGGGTCTACGACCTGACCCCCGCCGCGTCCCGGATCTCCGCCGACTCCAGGCGCCGGGCCGTGCGGTCGGCCGTCTCCCGGGCCCACACCCCCGTGGTCAGGGCGCCCAGCAGCAGTACGGCGAAGCCGCACGCCGCGACGATCCACCAGGCGGGGCGGGCGGCCGAGACGAAGGCGTCGGTGTACGAGGACGCGCCGATGCCCGCCGCCAGAACCGCGCCGATCACCGCGACCCCCAGGGTCTGGCCGATCTGGCGGCTGGTGGAGGCGACCGCCGCGGCGACGCCTGCCTGGGCCCGTGGCATCCCGGACACGGCCGTGTTGGTGATGGGCGCGTTGACGAAGCCGAAGCCGAGGCCGAACAGGACGTAGCCGATGACGAGGGTGACGTTCCCGGTCTCGGCCTCGAACGCGGCGAAGAGCACCCCGCTCGCGGTCATGGCGATCCCGGCGATCAGCAGCGGCAGCCGCGGCCCCCGGCTGCCGACCAGCCGGCCGGCGACGGGTGCGCAGACGAAGCACAGGACCGCCATCGGAAGCATCCACAGGCCGGCGTGCAGGGCGTCCAGGCCGCGCACGTTCTGCAGGTACAGCGTCGACAGGAACAGGAAGCCGCCGAGCCCGGCGAACGCGCTGACCGCTATCACCGTCGCCCCGCTGAACGGGGCCGAGCGGAAGAAGCGCAGGTCGATGAGGGGTTCGTGGCGGCGGGGTTCGTACCGCAGGAGGCCGAGCAGCGACGCGAGGGCGACCATGCCGAGGGCGAGGGTCTCGCCGGGCGGGGCGGTCGGCGCCTCGATGATCGCGTAGGTGAGGGAACCGAGCAGCGCGATGACGAGGAGCTGGCCCACGGGGTCGGGGCGGCGGGCCTTCGGGGCGCGGGACTCGGGGACGAACCGCCAGGTCAGCAAGAGCGCGGCCAGGCCGACCGGCAGGTTGATCCAGAAGATCGAGCGCCAGCCGACCGACTCCACCAGCAGCCCGCCGATGATCGGTCCGGCGGCCATGGAGATGCCCACGACCGCTCCCCAGGCGCCGATCGCCCGAGCCCGCTCACGGGGGTCCGTGAACGTGTTGGTGATGATCGACATGGCCACCGGATTGAGCATCGAGCCGCCGACGGCCTGCACCATGCGGAAGACGACCAGCGACTCCAGGTTCGGCGCGAGGGAGCACAGCAGCGAGCCCGCCGCGAACACGACCAGGCCCGCCATGAAGACCCGCCTGCGGCCGATCCGGTCCGCGGTGGAGCCCGCCAGCATCAGCAGGGCCGCCAGGACCAGGGTGTAGGCGTCGATCGTCCACTGCAGGCCGGCGAGGCTCGCGTCCAGGTCCCGCTGCATCGAGGGCAGGGCGACGTTCAGGACGGTGTTGTCCAGGCTCACGATCAGCAGGCTGGTGCAGCAGATCGCGAGCACGAGCAGACGGTGGCGGCGGCTGAGCTCGGGCATGCGGCCCATCGTACGCCCGAGTCTGTAGTGCGCCTAACTAATGAATCGCGGGCAGGTGTCCCCGTGCGTGACAATGGGGGAATGTCCACGCCCGTCTCCCTCGCGCCGGCCCCCCTGCGGATCGGCCCGCACACCGTCACCCCGCCCGTCGTCCTGGCCCCCATGGCCGGCATCACGAACGCGCCCTTCCGTACCCTGTGCCGGGAGTTCAGTGGCGGCAAGGGCCTGTTCGTCAGCGAGATGATCACCACGCGGGCGCTGGTCGAGCGCAACGAGAAGACCATGCAGCTGATCCGCTTCGACGCGACCGAGAAGCCGCGCTCGATCCAGCTGTACGGCGTGGACCCGGCGACCGTCGGCAAGGCCGTCCGCATGATCGCGGAGGAGGGCCTGGCCGACCACATCGACCTCAACTTCGGCTGCCCGGTCCCCAAGGTGACCCGCAAGGGCGGTGGCTCGGCCCTCCCGTACAAGCGGAACCTGCTGCGCGCGATCCTCCGCGAGGCGGTGAGCGGGGCGGGCGACCTGCCGGTCACCATGAAGATGCGCAAGGGCATCGACGACGACCACATCACCTACCTCGACGCCGGCCGTATCGCCGTGGAGGAGGGCGTCACCGCCATCGCCCTGCACGGCCGCACCGCCGCCCAGCACTACGGCGGCACGGCCGACTGGGACGCCATCGCCCGCCTCAAGGAGCACGTCCCCGAGATCCCCGTCCTCGGCAACGGCGACATCTGGTCGGCCGAGGACGCGCTGCGGATGGTCCGCGAGACCGGCTGCGACGGCGTGGTCGTCGGGCGCGGCTGCCTGGGGCGGCCGTGGCTCTTCGCGGACCTGGTGGCCGCGTTCGAGGGGCGCACGGAGGATCTCGCGCGGCCCGCGCTCCGGGAGGTCGCCGACGTCATGGTCCGGCACGCCACCCTGCTCGGTGAGTGGAGCGGCGACGAGGCCAAGGGCGTCGTCGACTTCCGCAAGCACGTGGCCTGGTACCTCAAGGGCTTCGCGGTCGGCTCCGAGATGCGGGGGCGCCTCGCCGTCACCTCCTCCCTCGCCGAACTCCGCGCCGGGCTGGACGAGCTGGACCTCGACCAGCCCTGGCCGACCGGAGCCGACGGCCCACGCGGCCGCACCTCAGGCAACAACCGGGTGGTCCTGCCGGACGGCTGGCTCAAGGACCCCTACGACTGCGCAGGCGTGACCGAGGAAGCCGAACTGGACACGTCCGGGGGCTGACCGCCCCGCAAGGGGCGCGGGGAACGGCGCGAACAGCCACGACGAGCCCGCAGCCGCCGAAGCACGCGCAGCCCGGAGCTGTCAGGCGCCCCGCCCGCGACTCCCGCCCGCACGCGCCCCGCAAGGGGCGCGGGGAACGGCGCGAGCAACCACGACGCACCCGCAGCCGCCGAAGCACACTCACCCCCACCCCCTCAGGCGCCCCACCCCACCCAGCGGAGCGATCACGCTCCGCCGACCGCCGTCAGCAGAGCCAACGGCGCCGCCGCCGAGCGCGACTCCCGGACACACGCGTGCGGATACGGCACCGGCTCCGGATGCGTGTCCCGCCCGTACCCGGCCAGCACCTCCGGCAGCCGGTGTCCCGTCGCCGTCGCCGCGTCCACCATGCCGGAGGCCACCGCCCGCGCCTCGTCGTGCAGCCCGTACCGCGCCAGCCCCAGCGTGATCAGCGCGTTGTCGTGCGGCCACACCGATCCCCGGTGGTACGACAGCGGGTGGTACGCGGGCTGCCCGGAGGCCAGCGTCCGCACCCCCCACCCGGAGAAGAAGTCCGGCTCCAGGAGCCGCCGGCCCACCAGCTTCCCGTACTCCTTGTCCAGCAGCCCCGACCACAGCAGATGCCCCGCGTCCGAGGCGAGCGCGTCGACCTGCCGGCCCTCGCTGTCCAGCGCCAGCGCGGGAAAGTCGTGCCCGGGCATCCAGAAGTCCCGCTGGAAACGGTCACGGAGATCGCCCGCGGCCTGTTCGAGCAGCGCCGCGTACACCTCGTCCTCCCAGACCGTGCGCGCCAGCGCGGCGGTGCGGCGCAGCGCGTCGTAGGCGTACCCCTGGGCGCCCGCCGCCATCACCGGACCGGCGGCGGGCCGGCTGCCGTCGGCGGAGCAGATCGAGCCGGGGGAGTCCTTCCAGTTCTGGTTGGCGAGGCCGCCCTGGTCGGCGCGGTAGACCAGATACCCGCGCGAGGTGAGGCCGCCGTGGTCGAGCATCCAGCCGACCGCGGCCCGCGCCTGGGCTTCTAGGCGCCGGGCCAGGGTGACGTCCCCGGTCTGCTCCACATACGCGCCGAGCAGCACGAGGAACAGCGGGGTCGCGTCCACCGAGCCGTAGTAACGCCCGTACGGCACCTGCCCGAAGTGCGCCAGTTCACCGTGCCGCACCTCGTGCACGATCTTGCCGGGCTGGGCCACCGAGCCGACACCGACCTCCGTCGCCTGGGCCGCGGCGAGCGCGAGCAGGGTGGCGGCGGCCGGCTCCGGGCGGTAGGGGAGCGCGAAGAGGGAGGTCAGCAGGGCGTCCCGGCCGAGGAGGGTGAGGAACCAGGGCGCTCCGGCAGCGGGCACCCGCAGGGTCTCCCCCTCCGGCCCGGTCGCCGGGACCTGGAGCGCGGCCAGATCGGCTAGACCCCGCGCACACGCGGCGGCCAGCTCCGGCCAGCCGGTGGGGAAGGCCACGCCCTCCACGAACTCGCCCTCCACCGCGAGGAGTCGGTCCCGCACGGCGGCCGGTGAGCGCGGCACCCGCAGGGCCCGCCGGTCACCGTGCGGCCGCGCCATCACCCGGCACGTCAGCTCCGCCGAGCCGTGCGGCGCGACATCGAGGGCCCAGACCAGGCGCCGCGCCCCCGTCCCGGTCTCCTCCACACCGTCCGGCGCGGGCTCGGCGGTCACCGTCGTGCACGACCGCCACTCGCCCCGCCGGTAGGTGAACTCCACACCGTCGTCGAGGACTTCGCGCTTCCTGACGACACCGCTCTTGGCGTAGGTACGGAAGTCGGAGCGCAGCTCGAACTGGTCGGTGAAGTCGGCGTCCGCGGTGATCGCGATCCGGACGGTCGTCGCCTCCGGACGGTTGCTCGTGATCCGCAGTGTCTCCACGAACGCGCTGTCGGAGACGGCCTGTTCACGGAAGAGCGTGTACGCGGGCGGCTCCCGGCGCCCGCCCCGGGGCACGAGCACACAGCGCGCCGTGTCGCCGCCGGCGACCGGCGTGAGCGTCTCGGGGACCGCGCCGTCGACGGTCAGCTGCCACCGGCTCAGATGCCGGGCGTCCCGCACGAACAGCCCGTCCGGCGCGCTGCCGCCGCGCACTCCGCTGATGTCGCCGCCGTCGCCCACGGCGGCGAACGTCCCGCCGCGCACGAGCAGATGCTGCCGGTCCGTCATCCCCGGTCCCCTCCCTGGTCACTCATGTCGAACACGACCTCGTTGTCGTGATGCCGTTCGCCGTACGCTCCGTGGTGCCACCCTCGGTCATGGTCACGGTCGTGGTGACGGTCGGCCCGCCGGGCATGTCCGTCGCCGTGGTCCGGCCCGTCGTCGCGGCCGTGTCCGTCCTCGTGGCCATGTACGTCGTGGTGGCTCTGTCCGTCCTGGTGGTCCGGCCCGTCGTGGTGGTCGCGGACGTGGTCGCGGTCGCCCCGGTGCAGCAGGTCGAGGGTGAGTGCGGCGGTCCAGCCGAAGCCGAGCGCCCCGCACGCCTCGCCGGTGTACGGGTCCACGTACTCGGCGAACCCGGAGGCACCCGCGGTCTCCAGCATCGCCGCCCGCAGCGCGTCGGCCCTGTCCGGCTCCCCGTGCAGTCGGAGCCCCCGCTCCAGCATCCAGTTGGTGTTGAACCAGGCGGGCCCGCGCCAGTACCGGTGCGGATCGAAGGCGGCCCCGGTCAGGTCGTACGACGGCACGAGCCGGGTGGTCACGCCGAGTCCGAAGCGCGGCCCGTGGACCGTCCGTACGAGCGCGGCCGTGAGGTCGCGCGGGAGGCCGGGGAGCAGCAGGGGGAGGAGACCGGAGACGCCGCGCTCCGGAACGAGGGCGTCCGTGGTGACGTCCCGGCAGAGGAACATCTCCTCGGCCGGGTCCCACAGCCGCTCCACCAGCGCCGCCGTCAGGCGTTCGGCCCGCGCGTGCCGGGCGGTCCCGGGGGCGCCCAGCTCCCTGGCGATGTGGGCGAGGGCGTGCTCGGAGGCGATGAGGAGGGCGTTGAAGGCCGGGTCCTCGACGGCGAACCCGCCCTGTCCGTCGGCATACCCGGCGTCCCGGTAGTCGGCCGCCAGCCGCACGTACCGCCCGTAGTCCAGATCGGTCGGCCGGTCCTCGGCCGCGCCGTGGTCGAGGTCGGCGCGACGGAAGGAGCGGGCCGGGGCGGGGGTGATCCGGGCGAGGGGCGCGTCCCAGGCCGGGCTGTTGTCCATGCCCTGCTCCCAGGGGTGGACGACCGACACCAGACCGCCGCCGCCCAGGTCGCGGCGGTGCAGCAGATAGCGGTGCCAGGCCGCCAGCCGCGGATACGCCCGGGCCAGGAAACCGCGCGCCCGGGAGAGCCCGGGATCCGCCCGGTGCACCAGCCACGCCGCCAGCGCGTGCACCGGCGGTTGCACGATCCCGGAGGTCTGCGTGGTGTGCGGGGCACCCGCGGCGCGTCCCGCGGTCGAGGAGCGCCAGAAGTCGGGGCTCGGGAAGTACGCGTCCAGCGGCACGGAGGAGTTGAACACGATGTGCGGGATCCGCCCGTCGCCCCACTGCGCGCCGAGGAGCGTCTCCAGCTCGGTCTGCGCCCGCAGCGGCGACAGATGGCGCAGTCCGATCGCGATGAACGCCGAGTCCCACGACCACTGGTGGGGATAGAGCGTGCGCGACGGCACCGTGGACCGCCCCGTCCAGTTGTCGGCCAGCACCCGCTCCGCGGCGCGGCGCAGCGCACCGGCGGAGGAGGCGGAGTCGGTCACCGCGGTCGGCGCGGTCGGATCGTATACATCGCCGCCGACGTGCACCTCCGTCCCGGACCGACGGGCGGTGAGCTGGGTAGTGCGATCCACGCAGGGCTCCCTGAGGACAAGGTGCCGACCGGTTCGGCAGTAGCTACCGTAGGGTTACGTCTACTTAACACGCAAAACTCAATATGTAATGCAGAGTTGGTGAACGCAAGAGGGTGAACGGGAGCGAATGTCGGCGAAGCCGCGACAATGGCGGCATGAGCGGAAGGGTCGTGAGGGTGGGCAGTCATGCCGGTGCCGGAGATCTGCTGGAGCTGGTCCGCAGCGGCCGGGCGACCACCCGTGGCGCGCTCCAGCAGGCCACCGGCCTGTCCCGGGCGACCGTGGGCCAGCGTCTGGACCGTCTCTTCCGTGCGGGCTGGCTCCGCGAGGGCGCCGGTGGACCCGTCGGTTCCCCGCTCGGCGGACGTCCGTCCATCACTCTGGAGTTCGACGACGCGCACGCCCTCGTCCTCGCCGCCGACCTCGACACCCGCCACGCCCGTGCCGCCGTCCTCTCCCTCACCGGCGAGATCCAGGCCGAACACACCGGCACCCTGGTCATCGACGAGGGCCCCGACGCCGTACTGGACGAACTGGGGCGCTGGTTCGCCGAGTTGCTGGCGAAGGAGGGGCGCCCGGCGCACGCGGTCTGCGGCATCGGGCTCGCCGTGCCCGGACCCGTCGACAGTGAGACCGGCCGGGTCGTCCAGCCGCCGATCATGCCCGGCTGGGACGGCTACGACATAAGGGCCCGCCTGGCCGGCGCCTTCGCCGAACACGCGTCCGGCCCGGCCGACGTCCCGGTCCTCGTCGACAACGACGCCAACCTCATGGCGTACGGCGAACAGCGCACCGGGTACGCCGACTGCTCGGCCTTCGCGCTGGTCAAGGTGTCCACGGGTATCGGCGCGGGCGTGGTGGTCGGGGGCTCGATATACCGGGGTGTCGACGGCGGGGCCGGCGACATCGGCCACATCCGGATCCCGCAGGGAGCGGACACGTTGTGCAGGTGCGGCTCGTACGGCTGTCTCGCCGCGGTCGCGAGCGGCGGCGCCGTGGCGCGACGGCTGGCGGAGGCGGGGGTGTCGGCGGCCTCCGGCTCGGACGTGCGTGACCTGCTGGCCGCCGGGCATCCGGGCGCGACGGCGCTCGCGCGCGAGGCGGGCCGGGCCGTCGGGGACGTGCTGGCGACGGTGGTGACCCTGCTGAACCCGGGCGTCCTGATGATCGCCGGAGATCTGGCCGGAACCCCCTTCCTCACGGGCGTCCGCGAACTGCTCTACCAGCGGGCCCTGCCCCGCTCCACGGCCCACCTGGACGTGGTGACCTCCAGGCTGGGGGAGCGGGCGGGCCTGATCGGGGCGGGCGCCCAGGTCGTCGAGCACCTGTACGCGCCGGAGCGCGCGGAGGAGCGCCTGGCGGCGCTGGGGGTGTGAGTCGGCGCTGCGGGTGTGGGGCGGCGCTGCGGGTGAGGCGGGCCGCCGCTCGTCCGCGCGGGCGGAGGCGGGGCTTTCCGGGCGCGGCGGACCGCCGGGCCGCCGCGCGGCAGGCCGATGGTCGACCGTCCCCTTCGGCGGCGGGCGTCCCCGCGCCCGTATGACGGGAGTGTTTCCGTCCCGGGCGTCGGTCCGCATGATGAAATCCCGGCTCTCCTGAGGGCGTGATTCTCGCCACCCCTGATAGGGCTTGCGCTCAGATGAGCGAATCGTGGGCGGTTCCGCGACTTCAAAGGGTGGCACTCGGTGCCACCCTTTGATCGTTCATCGAGCGAACTCAGGCGTGTGGAATGCCGCTCACATGAGCGCGTAAGGGGCCTTGTGGGCAAGGGAGCGTTCAAGAGGTGAACACATTCCCGCACTGCTCCTTGCCAAGCCTTGACTTTCGATCTCCTGGCGGACGGGTGGTTACGGGCGCATGACGCGCAAGTGGACGTACCCAGGTGCCTTCGATCTGGGTATGTTCCTGGCCGTCAGGGCAGCCACCGCGTCCTCAAGGAGTTGGGACCTGTGTCGGAAAACAAAGATCCCCACGTAGGCCACGTAGCTCAGAGCGTTGAGGGCGTGAAGTTTGTTTATGACTTCACCGAAGGCAACAAGGACCTCAAGGATCTCCTCGGCGGCAAGGGCGCGAACCTCGCCGAGATGACCAACCTCGGTCTCCCCGTGCCTCCCGGCTTCACCATCACCACCGAGGCCTGCAAGGTCTACCTGGACAGCGGCGACGAGCCCGCGGCACTCCGTGACGAGGTCACCGCCCACCTCGCGGCCCTCGAAGAGAAGATGGGCAAGAAGCTCGGCCAGGCCGACGACCCGCTCCTCGTCTCGGTCCGCTCCGGCGCGAAGTTCTCGATGCCCGGAATGATGGACACGGTCCTGAACATCGGCCTCTCCGACAAGTCGGTCCAGGGCCTCGCCCGGCAGGCCGGTGACGACCGCTTCGCCTGGGACTCCTACCGCCGCCTCATCCAGATGTTCGGCAAGACGGTGCTCGGCGTCGACGGCGACCTCTTCGAGGAGGCGCTGGAGGCGGCCAAGGCCGCCAAGAAGGTCACGGTCGACACGGAACTGGAGGCGGCCGACCTCAAGAAGCTCGTCACCAAGTTCAAGAAGATCGTCAAGACCGAGGCCGGCCGGGACTTCCCGCAGGACCCGCGCGAGCAGATGGACCTCGCCATCCACGCGGTCTTCGACTCCTGGAACACCGACCGCGCCAAGCTCTACCGCCGCCAGGAGCGCATCCCCGGCGACCTCGGCACGGCGGTCAACGTCTGCTCGATGGTCTTCGGCAACCTGGGCCCCGACTCCGGCACGGGCGTCGCGTTCACCCGCGACCCGGCCAGCGGCCACCAGGGCGTCTACGGCGACTACCTCCAGAACGCGCAGGGCGAGGACGTGGTGGCGGGCATCCGCAACACCGTCCCGCTGGCGGAGCTTGAGGCCATCGACAAGAAGTCGTACGACCAGCTGATGCAGATCATGGAGACCCTGGAGAACCACTACAAGGATCTCTGTGACATCGAGTTCACCATCGAGCGCGGCCAGCTGTGGATGCTGCAGACCCGTGTGGGCAAGCGGACCGCCGGCGCGGCCTTCCGTATCGCCACGCAGCTGGTGGACCAGGGCCTGATCGACGAGGCGGAGGCCCTCCAGCGAGTGACGGGCGCCCAGCTCGCGCAGCTGATGTTCCCCCGCTTCGACGAGGACGCGAAGGTCGCGCAGGTCGGGCGCGGCATCGCCGCCTCCCCGGGCGCGGCGGTCGGCAAGGCGGTCTTCGACTCGTACACGGCCGTGAAGTGGTCGCGTTCGGGCGAGAAGGTCATCCTCGTCCGCCGTGAGACCAACCCCGACGACCTCGACGGCATGATCGCGGCCGAGGGCATCCTCACCTCGCGCGGCGGCAAGACCTCCCACGCGGCCGTGGTCGCGCGCGGCATGGGCAAGACGTGCGTCTGCGGCGCGGAGGAGCTGGAGGTCGACACCAAGCGCCGCCGGATGACGGTCCCCGGTGGCCATGTGGTGGAGGAGGGTGACCTCATCTCCATCGACGGCTCGTCCGGCAAGGTCTACCTGGGTGAGGTGCCGGTCGTCCCCTCCCCGGTCGTCGAGTACTTCGAGGGCCGGATGCACGCCGGCGCCAACGACGCCGACGAACTGGTCGAGGCCGTCCACCGGATCATGGCCTTCGCGGACCGCAAGCGCCGCCTGCGGGTCCGGGCCAACGCCGACAACGCCGAGGACGCGCTGCGCGCCCGCCGCTTCGGCGCCCAGGGCATCGGCCTGTGCCGTACGGAGCACATGTTCCTCGGCGACCGACGCGAACTGGTCGAGCGGCTGATCCTGGCCGACACGGAGGCGGTGCGCGAGGATTCCCTGAAGGCCCTCCTCCCCCTGCAGAAGCAGGACTTCGTCGAACTCTTCTCCGCCATGGACGGCCTGCCGGTGACGGTCCGTCTCCTCGACCCGCCGCTGCACGAGTTCCTCCCGGACATCACGGAACTGTCGGTCCGCGTGGCCCTTGCGGAGTCCCGCCAGGAGCCCCACGAGAACGAACTCCGGCTCCTCCAGGCCGTCCACCGCCTGCACGAGCAGAACCCGATGCTGGGTCTGCGCGGCGTACGCCTCGGCCTGGTGATCCCCGGCCTGTTCACGATGCAGGTACGGGCGATCGCGGAGGCGGCGGCCGAACGGAAGAACGCGAAGGGCGACCCGCGTGCCGAGATCATGATCCCGCTCGTCGGCACGGTCCAGGAGCTGGAGATCGTCCGCGAGGAGGCGGACGCGGTGATCGCGGAGGTCGAGGCGGCGACGGGGGTGTCGCTGAAACTGTCGATCGGCACGATGATCGAGCTGCCGCGAGCCGCCCTGACGGCCGGTCAGATCGCGGAGGCGGCGGAGTTCTTCTCCTTCGGCACGAACGACCTGACGCAGACCGTGTGGGGCTTCAGCCGCGACGACGTCGAGGCCTCCTTCTTCACGGCGTACCTGGAGAAGGGCATCTTCGGAGTCAGCCCGTTCGAGACGATCGACAAGGACGGCGTGGGCTCCCTGGTGAAGCTGGCGGCGGAGGCGGGCCGTGCCACCCGCCCCGACCTCAAGCTCGGCGTCTGCGGCGAGCACGGCGGTGACCCGGAGTCCGTCCACTTCTTCCACGAGGTGGGCCTCGACTACGTCTCCTGCTCCCCCTTCCGCATCCCGGTGGCCCGCCTGGAGGCCGGCCGCGCGGCTTCACAGTCGACGGGCAGCGACCACCGCTGAGCCCTGCCGGGCCCAGACCCCGGAACCGCGGCTTGTCCCCGACCGACCCTCACCGATGGGCGGCGGTTCCGGATCACGAAGAGAGGGCGGCACCCCGTGCGGGGGGTGCCGCCCTTTTGGTTGCGCGGGGGCGTGCTTCAAGATCACCTGTTTCGGTGGTGATTGGGTAGGCAGATCGTTTCTGTGGGCATTGGTACGGTTACCTTCTGTGATCGCGGGCTGCCGTCGGGCTCCCGGTGATCACGGAGGTGCGTATGAAGAGGACAGCGGTGGGCGTACTGGTGGCGGCTGGGCTGATCTTCACGGCTGCGGGAACGGCACTCGCGGCAGAACAGGGCAGGATCCCTCGGCTCCAGGCGCCGGGTGGTGCCTTCGTCGACGGTCGGTACAAGTTCAATCCTCCCGGTACGAATCACGGCTCCTTCGAGTGGGCCGGCATCCTGAAGGACACCAATCTGCGCGATGGGCACAACGTGTATGTGCAGGTCAGGGTCGAAGGCCATGGCTGGGCTCGGTACTACGGGAAGCAGCGGAGTGCGGTCCGCTTGCACCACTCCAACTGGAGTGGATCTCAGCGCTACACGGACGACGCTGCGATTCGAGTCTGTCGTGACCGTGGCGCCCTGCATCCAGACAATTGCTCTCGAACGGAGCTCTTTAGTTTGCCGCGTGACTGAGTCGCTTCAGTATCCACAGCCCAGGCGGCACCGCCTGGGCTCGTGATCTTCCTTGGGGTATGCCATCGACACATCAGAAGTTCTATCTGCCAAGGGAATCGACCTCTATTACGGTCAGACACTTGCCGTGACAAGCGCGGCGATGTCCGTCTGCCGGGGGGAGGTGGCTGCGATCACTGGGCAGAGCGGATCCGGCAAATCGTCGCTGCTGTACTGCCTTGCCGGTGTACTGCCGGTGGCTCGGGGTGAGGTTCTTTTCGAAGGGCAGAATCTCGGTGACCTTGACGACGAGGAGTTGAGTGCACTGCGCCGTGAGCGGTTTGGGTTCGTCTTTCAGTACGGTGAATTGCTGCCAGAGTTGACGGTTGAAGAGAACACTGCGCTTCCGCTGCGGCTTGCCGGGAAACGAAAGAGAGATGCGCTCGCCGCAGCCGGAGAAGTGCTGGAGCGGCTCGGTCTCGCGGACCTGCGCGAGCGACGGCCCTCACAGGTGTCCGGCGGCCAGAGCCAACGTGTCGCCGTGGCTCGTGCGTTGGTGCATCGGCCCGCAGTGGTCTTCGCAGACGAGCCGACAGGCTCGCTGGACAGCGTCAACGCGGCAGCTGTGCTGAAGGAGTTTCTGACCCTCGCTCGTTCGCAGGGAACGGCGGTCGTGTTGGTGACGCACGACTCGCAGGTCGCGGCCTGCGCGGACAGCCGCTACACGATGTGTGACGGCATTCTCTCGGCCCATGTGCGGGAGACGTCGTGAGGGAGCTCTTCCTGGGTGTCCAGCTGTTGCTGGGAGGCGGGCGTGGCAGCCGGGTGCGATTCATGCTCATGGTCATTGGCAGCGCGATCGGGGTGTGCTGCTTGGCTGTCGTCCTGGCGATCCCAGGCGTATTGGCTGCACAGGACGGGCGTAAGGCGGCTCGTGAGCCATACTGTGTAGCGGACCCAGCCGTCATGAGCTGTCCGGCTTCCGAAAGTGACTCCTTTGAACTCACCAGGACGGATCCCTACGGTTCGGAACCCCTCACTCGAGTCTTTCTCGCTGGGGGGGACCGAACCATCGAGCCGCCCCCAGGGCTGAGAGAGCTACCCGCTCCAGGCGAGCTAATCGTGTCGCCTCGGTTGGGTGAGGTACTCCAACAAAATCCTGCCTTGGCGCAATTGCTGCCAGGTAGAAAGAGCGGACTCATCACAACGCGGGGTCTGGCTCACCCGGACGAGTTGTACGCGTATGTGGGCGTCAGCCCAGAACAACTTGAGGGCGGAGGCCACCGTGTGACGGGGTTCGGTAAGCCGTTCGCGAGTTCTCCAACCGTAGAGCCCTCGACGCTCGACATGGTGCGCTTCACTCTTGCTGGCGTCGTACTGTTGCCTCTTGCCGTCTTCCTTGCCGTCTGCGCCAGACTCTCCGCAGCAGCACGGGCACGGCGGCTGGCCGCTCTACGACTGCTCGGACTGAGCTCCAAGGGCATTCAGCGGGTCAATGCCGCCGAAACTGTCGCTGCGGCGTTTTTGGGTGCAGCGCTGGGTTTGGGTATCTACTGGGTTACCAATCAACTTGTCTCGCGGATCGGTCTGCCTGGTCTCAAGTGGTACCCCTCCGACGGGACTTTGTCCGTGTCCACCGTCGTCGTCTGTGTCATCGGCTGTCCTGCGCTTGCGTGGTTCGTGGGCCGGGCTGGTGCGAGGAAGGCTGCGGCCAGCCCGCTGGCGGTACGGCGCAGTGCAGTGGAGAAAGCACCTGGCAAGTGGGGCCTGATTCTGCTCGTTCCAGGACTGAGTGTCGTGGCCGTCTACTGCGTGGCCGGCGCTACAAATCACCCGCCCCGGGACACCGCACTCTCGTCGATCCTCATGCCCCTCGCCGTCGTTCTGGTCGGTCTCGGCCTCGTGATGCTCCTGCCGGTCTTCTCACGCACCCTCGCCCAGAAGGTGGCCGCCGCCACCCGCTCGGTTTCCCTCGGCCTCGCCATGCGCCGCAACGAGACCGAACCCGGTGGCGCGCTGCGGGTGGCGACCGGACTGGTCATCCTGGTCTTCGTGGCGTCGTTGGTGCAGGGCGTGCTGATCGAGCTGGATCAGGTCTCCAAGAACACGTCCTCTGTCCAGACGTACGACATCTCCCTCGCGGGGACCACGGCAGACCGGCAGCGAGCCTGGGAAGAGGTGAAGGGCGTCCGTGGCCATGTGGTCGTGATGTGGTCACGGCCCTCCTCTGATGTCGACCGATGGGCTCCGAGGCTCGAAGCGGTGGTCGCCACCTGCGCTCAGGTGCGCAGGATGGTGGCGAAGGCCGACGGATGCGTGGACGGTCGCCCCATGCGGTTGTGGGACCCGGCTCAGCTCCAGGACGAGGTCAAGAAGCCAGGCACTCGCTTCTCCTTCGACCTGCGGCACGAGGGGCGTCGGCGTCCCATGGAAGTGAAGGTTCCGCGGGAGGTGCTTCGGTTCAGCGACGACATCGACATCCCGGTCTTCCACAGCGGCGCCGTACTGCTGCCTCCCTCGGCACTCCCCGCAGATCACCGGCCCGACGATGCCACCCTCACCCTCATCAGCAGCTCCGCCCCCGAAACCGTCCGCTCCGTTCTCGACGGCATCGGCGGTGTGGACCCCACCACCGAGGTCGGGACGCCGGGCGTGGTCGTCACCTCTCTCCAGCAGATCACCGTGGTCAAGAGTCTCCTGGGCATCGGCATGGTCCTGGGGCTGATCATCGGTGTGGCCGCCTATCTGGTGGCCGCCACCGACCGCGCCGTGGAGCGGAAGCCGCAGGTCACCGCGCTGTCCCTGCTCGGCGCCCGGCCCCGCACGCTGCGCGCCGTCCAAGTCGCCCAGGTGGTCGTCCCCTTGGCCGTGGGCCTCGCTCTGGCCGTGGTGCTGGGCAAGCTCGCCGAGTCCAGCTATCTCGTGACCGGGGGCGGTGCCATCTACTGGGACGGCGCAGGGGTCCCCCTGCTGCTGGCCTGCGCGGTCGGGGCGGTGGCGGTGGCCGCTGCCGGGGCGCTGCCCCTCGTCGGGCGCCGGATCGACCCGGAGCTGATCCGGCGGGACTGAGCGGCGCGGCAGCGGGGGGGGGGGGAGGGAGGGGACGAGCGGGGGGGGTCCGTGCCACCCGCTAATGGTAGAACACACGGTTGGCGCCTCACGCTACTTCGCC
>NZ_JBVIYK010000002.1:688311-821176 GCF_055592645.1 Streptomyces sp. NPDC041108
TACTCCCCTTTTGGCGGAGAGATCAACACGAGGCTGCGAAATGAGCGGGAGGGATGGCGGGAAAGGCGTAACAACGAGCCCCACCCCTCACACGGGGTGCCGCCCCTGTCGCACCGCCGGGTAAACCCTGTGGCCGGTGCACCGGGTCCCTGGATACCGTCGGTGGCCCCGGCCGGCCGAACCCGCGGTCGCCATAGGCCCGGAGAGCGAAAGAAAGCCCGTGAACGCGCAGCGAGAGACGACGACCCTGTGGCGGCCCACCGGTCCCGTGGAGCTGGACTTGGTGAGGGAGTCGGGGTGGCGGGCCTGGCCTCCCCGGTTGCCCGAGCAGCCGATCTTCTACCCGGTGCTCAACGAGGCGTACGCGGTGCAGATCGCACGGGACTGGAACGTGAAGCACGACGGGGCGGGGTTCGTCACACGGTTCGAGGTCGAGGCCGAGTTCCTGCGGCGGTACCCGGTACGGCAGGCGGGCGGCGAGACCATTCTCGAGCTGTGGGTGCCGGCGGAGGAGCTGGCGGAGTTCAACGCGCACATCGTGGGCGGGATCGAGGTCGTGCACGAGTTCCGATGAGCCGGGCTGCGGGCGGCGGGGGACCGCCCGCCGCCCTCGGCACCTCGTCGCCCGGGTCAGCTCCTCACGGTCGTCGCCGTCCGGGACGGCCGGGGAATGGACACCGGCCGGCGGCCCGCACCGCGTTCGCCCGCGATCTCCAGCAGGACCCGCACCAGTTCGTCGTGGAGGGCGTCGCTGATCTCATGTGCTTGGGGGGTGTCGACGTGCAGCATGTTGACGTGGAGGCCCGTGGCGGTGCGGTGGAACCAGTGGCTGATGCCGTTGCCGCGGGCGGCCCAGACGTGCAGCATCGGCTTCCAGAGCGGGTGTTGGTGGCCTCCGGGGGTCCGGCGGAAGTCGATGTAGGAGAAGAAGTTCACCGGGAACGGCCAGTGGTGGAGGGTGAAGGACTCGGGGGCCAGTAGCTCCCACGCCCGTACGAAGGGGATGCCGGCGTGCCGCTGCAGCTCCCCGTAGGCCGAGCGTGCCCGCGCGATGGTGGCCGCGTGGTCGGCCCCGCCCTCCGCGACCCGGAACTCGATCGGCATCGTGTTCACGAACCAGCCGATGGAGTGCTCCCACGTCCCGTCCCCCTCGTCCGCCCGTTCGCTGATGGGCAGCAGGCCCCGGTACACCCCCGGCCCGCCGAAGCGGTGCTGAGCCGTCGCCGCGGCGGCCAGTACGGCCGTGAAGACACTGCCCCCCGACGCGCGGGCACCCGCCGCGAGGGCCTCGGTGCGGGGGGCGTCCAGCAGGGGGAGGGCCCGGTTGACCAGAGGGTAGAGGTGATCTTCCGGCACGCCCAGGTCGAAGGGGAACCGGGGGAAGAAGCCGTCGTTCCCGCGGATGAAGTCCTTCCAGTAGGTCAGGCGTTCGTCGTCGGCGCCGAGGGAGGCATAGCGGCGGCGCTGGTCGTCGCCGAAGGTCAGGTAGCTGCCCGCCGGGGGGAGCAGAGGGGTCCGTTCGGCGACGAGGTCGGCGTACGCGCTCTGGAGTTCGTTCACGACGACCGGCATGGACAGGCCGTCGCAGACGATGTGGTCGAAGCAGAGGTAGACGGTCGTGCTCGCCTCCCGGACCACCGCGCCCATGAGGAACAGCGGCCAGGACAGCGTGTCGATGCTCTTGAACGTCTTGTCGAGATGGGTGTGCAGGTCGTCCCCGGTGTGGAAGTCACCGACCCGCTCCGCCTCCAGGACGATGGATTCGGGTGCCAGCGCCGTGCAGTTCAGGTCACCGGCCAGGCGCCGGAACTCGCTGCGGAGCACCTCGTGCCGCCGTACGAGGAGCAGGAGCGCCGATTCGAGGGCCCCGACATCCAGGCTGCCCGTGATCTCGAAGGTCACCGTGATCGAGCTGGCGATCCCGTCGCTCGTACTGCGCGTCGCCTCGGACGACGAGTGGTGCTTGTCCTGGTTGAAGGACGCCGATTTGAGGGGGGCCGGAGAGGGCGCGGGGGAAGGACATGAGGCCGATTCGGGAGAGGAATCCTTTCCGTCACGGGGGGAGTTCTTCGTACGCAGGGACCAGGAGATGACGGTCCCGGGTGCGATGACGGCATCGGAGAAAGGAATCTGCAGCACTCGGGGGCTTTCTGTTCGTGACTTGTTGGAGTAAGACTTCGGGTTCGCGGGTTATTGGTTCGTGAATTCCGCCGGGGAGGGGGGGTCCGGGGAGGTGGGGGGGAAGGTGGAGGGCGGAGGAAATTGCGCGGAGTGGATCGTGAATCAAGTCAGGTGGGCCGAGAGGGAATTCACCGCTGTGTCGACGCCGTTCTCGGCCCGGACGAGCGGGGCGATCTCGCCCGCCCGGTGCCGCAGGTGTCGGTCCGTCACCGCCGTGCTGATCGCCTCCGCGAGTCCATGTGCCGTGAGGGTGCGGGCGGTGAGGGGGGCGGGGGCCACGCCCAGAGCCCGCATACGGGCCGACCAGTGGGTCTGGTCGCCCATGTGGGGGCACAGGACCTGAGGGCGGCCCGCGACGAGGGCCGCGCCGACGGTGCCGGCACCGCCGTGGTGGACGATCGCGGCCGTACGGGGGAAGAGCCAGTCGTGCGGGGCCTGTTCGATCGTCAGGATGTCTGGGGACGAGGAGCCGGAGGCGCCCGCCGCCGTGCCGATGCCGCCCCAGCCGGTCGCGACCACCGCCCGTACGCCGGTGAGCCGGATCGCCTCGGTGACCAGCGCGTTGTTGCGGTGGGCCTGGGTGCCGGCCATGCTGCCGAAGCCGATGTAGACCGGAGGCGGACCCTCGTCGAGGAAGCGGCTCAGCTCCCTGGGGGGTGTCCAGTCGGGGCGGGCCGGCAGGTACCAGAACCCTGTGGTGTGCACGGCGTCGCCCCACGCCGGGTCGACCGGTGTGATGTGCCGGCTGAACGACTGCAGGACCGGACGCCGCCCGCCCCCGGGGTCCCGCAGCCACCGCCTGGCCCCGTGGCGGCGCGGGGCCAGGCCCAGTTCGGAGGTCCGCCAGCGCTCCACCTCGCGGGACCGCTGCGCCGCTGTGACCAGGGCGTAGGTGCTCCGGTTGAGCAGGCGCGGCACGCGGGGGAGCGGGACGAGCCGGCAGGGGAACGAGCCGGACGGGATCCAGCCGGGCTGCAGCGCCACGACGACGGCGGGTACGTCCAGCATGTCGGCCACGTACTGGGCGGGGAACGCCGCCGAATGCACCACCGCCGCCAGGTCGCCGTGGTCGTGGGCGATGGCCGCCACATCGCGCAGCGGGGCGATCAGCAGCTGCTTGAGGCGTGCGACGGTCCGGGCGGCCGCTACGCCGCCGCGCACCCCCGTCAGGCCGCCGTCGGTGATCCCGCGGGTCACCGTCTCGCCGAGGATCCTGGTCGGACCGTCGTCGATCGCGGCGAATTCCACCCCGTACGCGGCGGCGTCGGACGCGTATGCGAAAGGAGCCGCCAATAAAGGGTGATGGCCGTGGCGACGCAACGCCACGGCCAATGCGAGAAAGGGTTGTACGTCCCCGCGAGTGCCGCATGCCGCCAGGAGAACCTTGCGCGGGCGAGCACTGGCTCCGAGGCTTTCCGACCCCGATTGTTTGGGCATGACCACGCGCTGAACCTAGCAGAAGAGAATTCGAACAAGTCTTGCGTGACAATGAGTTCGACGACTTCTGGAACGGTCATTCACGGGGTTGAGCGACGGGTGTGACGGTCAGGTCCGGAACGGGCCCGTCACCTCGTACGTGATGCCGCCCGACGAACTTCCGCTCGTGCCGCGCTGGCTGGAGAAGTAGAGGCGGCGGCCGTCGGGCGAGAAGGCGGGGCCGGTGATCTCGGAGGCGGACTGCCCTTCGAGGCGGAGGAAGGGGGCGACGATGTCGTCCGGGGTGATGAGACAGATCTCCATGGTGCCCCCGTCCTCGGCGACGTAGAGATCACCGGAGGAGGTTCCGGTGATGTTGTCGACGCCGGTGAGGGGAGCCGTGCCGGAGGTGACCAGGGAGTCGTCGTACGCCAGCTCGTAGGTCCCGGCGGTGAGGTTGAGCTGCCAGACACGGTTGTCGCCCTTGGTGGTGAACCAGACCGTGTCGTCGGCGTAGTAGCACCCCTCGCCCCCGTTGAAGGACTTCGACCCCGAGACCTGGGTGCGGGTGCTGGTGGGGGAGCCGTCCGGGTCGGGGACGTTCGCCCAGGTGTAGGAGCCGGAGGCGGCGGTGCCGGCGACCATGACCTGGAGGGTGCCCGCGGACAGGTCGCCCCATGTCGTGGGAACGAAGCGGTAGAAGCGGCCGTTCGTCTCGTCCTCGGTCAGATAGACCACCCGGCGGACCGGATCGGCCGCCGCCGCCTCGTGCTTGAAGCGGCCCATCGCGTCCCGGCGGACCGCGGCGGCGACGCCCCACGGGTCGGTCTCGTAGACGTAGCCTCGGTCCACCTCCTCGCAGGACAGCCAGGTGTTCCACGGGGTCCTGCCGCCGGCGCAGTTCTGCCGGGTGCCGGACAGGACGCGGTACGCCGACGTGACCGCGCCGGTCGAGGAGAACCGCACCGCGCTCGCGCCGCCGGAGGGGTTGATCTCCGAGTTGGAGACATAGATCCAGCCGGTGCCGTCCGCGTAACAGGCGCCGCCGTCGGGGGCGTTGTGCCAGGTGTAGGAGGTGCCGGGGACCGTCTGGCCGGAGCGGGCGATCACCCGGCTGGTGAAGCCGCTCGGAAGCCTGACGCCGTTCGCGTCGGCCGGGCCGAGCGCCCCGTACGGGCCCGCGCCGGGCTGGGCGGGCGCCGCGTACGCGGCGCCGCGCCAGAGAGTTCCACCGAAGGCGGCCGACGTGCCGCCGAGCACGGCCGCGCGCAGGAGAGTACGACGTTCCACTGTCGCTCCAAGGAGTACCTCGACCGGCCCGCCTGCCGGTCGGCGGCGGGGTCGCGCGCTGATGGACCTTAGGACACTCTCATTGACAGAGCATGGACAACTCGTGACTCTACGGCGGCGTTCCCCGCAGGCATACGGATGCGACAACGGGATGCCGGGGCGTGGCGCGCGACGTGCTCAGGCCGGCAGCGGTGGTGCCTCGCGGCGGCGCTGCCCCGGCCGCCCTCCGAACCCGTGTCCGTGCCCGTTGCCCTGGCCGTGACCGTTGCCGGGGGCGTGGCCGGGCTGCTCCGCCGACGGAAGGCGCACCACGGCGTCCAGCCCGCCCGTGGCCGCCTCCCTCAGTGTCACCTCCCCGCCGCTGGCGTGCGCGAGGCGCTGGACGAGGGAGAGCCCGAGACCGGTACCGCCCTTGGGGGCGCCGGGGGCGCGCCAGAAGCGGTCGAACGCGCGGGCGCGCTGCTCGGGCGTCATACCGGGGCCCTCGTCGGTGACATGGAGGTCGACCCAGTGGGGCCGGGCCTCGCGCAGTGCCCGGCGGGCGGGGACGTGGAGCCGTAGCTCCATGGTGACCGTGCTGTGGGCGGGGGAGGCGCGCAGGGCGTTGGAGAGGAGGTTGTCGAGGATCTGCTCCACGGCTCCGGGGACGGCCGTCACCGGGCCGACCACTCCGGCGAAGAGGACCAGTGAGACCCCGCCACGTTCGAACAACGGCCCCCACGTGCGGTGCCGCTCCGCGCAGATCGCGCCCAGGTCGACCTGGGCCGGGATGGCCGCCGCCTCCTCCAGACGGGCCATCGCCAGCAGGCCCTCGACCATCCGGGCCAGCCGGTCCGTCTCCGTGACGGCGGCGTCGAGGCTGGGCCGGGCGCGGCGGGCGATGTCCGGCTCCAGGTTCTCCAGCCGGAGCCGGAGCGCCGCGAGCGGGGTCTTCAGCTGGTGCGAGGCCTCGCCGGCGAACGCCCGCTGGGAGGCCAGCAGGTGTTCGAGGCGGGCCGCGGTCGTGTTGAAGGCCGCCGCGAGGCTGCGTACCTCCGGCGGGCCCGAGGTGACCACCACGCTGGTGGCCGTACCGCCCTCGGCCAGCCGGTGCGTGGCCTCCTCCAGCTGCCGGATGGGGCGCCCGGTCCAGCGCGCGAACGCGAACGCCACCGCGGCCACCCCGGTGAGCACCGCGAGCCCGGCCAGCGCCAGCAGCAGCCAGACCGCGAACACCCGGGCGTGCACCATGGTCGTCGGGAGGGTGACGCGTACGGCGCCCTGCGTGGTGACGGTGGTTGCGGCGGCGGCGGCGGCGGTCGTGGTCGAGGTCGTGCTCGGGGGCGCGGCCCGGTTCTGGTTCTGGTTCTGGATCCGGGGCGCGGACGAGTTCGGGGTCGGGTCGGCGACGGTGACCGAACCGGCGTCAGGGGCGCGGTCGTTGCCCTGGTCCTCGCCCCGGCCGGAGCCCGTGTCCGGGGTCGCGTGGCCCACCGGAGCCGCCACGGCCAGGTAGTGGACGCCGCCGGTCGTCGTCGTACGGACGTCCGTGGTGGCGCGGCCGCGGAGCGCGGCGGAGATCTCGGGCTGGGACGGGAGGGTCTTCTCCTCGTCGTCGGACAGGGAGTGGGAGGACGCCAGCAGCCTGCCGTCCGCGTCGACGATGACGACCTTCCCGCCGATGCGCTCGGCGCAGTGCCTGGCCCGCTCGGCGAGTTCGTCCCGACGGCCGGCGGCGAGCGACAGGGCGGTGTACGCGGCCACCGACTCGGCCTCGTCGTTGGCCGAGTTGACGATCCGCTCGCGTTCGGCCCGCGAGTAGACGAAGCCCAGCGGGATCTCCAGGCCGAGCAGGACCAGGGCGGCGAGGCTGAGGTAGCTCAGCAGCAGGCGTCGGGTCATGACGCCCTGGCCTCGGGCGTGCGATGCCTCCCGGAGCCCGCGCCGCGCCCACGGCCGTGCCCCTGTTCGTGCCCCGGGGGCCTGCCCCGGCCCGGACCCGAAGCCTGCCCGGGGGTGCGTACGGCCAGCCGGAAGCCGACACCGCGCAGGGTCTGGATCCAGGCCGGGTCGCCCAACTTGCGGCGCAGGGTGGCGACATGGACGTCCAGCGTCTTGGTCGGGCCCTGGTAGTGGTCGTCCCAGACGCGGTTGAGGATCTGCTGCCGGGAGTACACCGCGCCGGGGTCCTCGGTGAGCAGGGCCAACAGTTCGAACTCCTTCGGCGTCAGCGCGACGGGCACCTCCCCCACCCACACCTGCCGGGTCCGCCGGTCCACGACCAGCGGACCGGGCGGCGGCGGAGCCGAGCCGCCGCCGTCGTCGTCGGCGGCGGCCGGCCCGGAGGGGGGACGCGGTTCGGGCGGGGCCTGCTCGTACGCGGGAGGTTCGTAGGCGGGAGGTTGGGGGACGGAGGGCGCGTAGGCAGGGGGCTCGTGGACGGGAGGCTCGTGGACGGGGGGCTCATAGGCGGGGTTGCCGTGCGCCGGAGTGCCGTACGGCGGGCTCGTGACGGCGGGGGAGCCGTGGGGTGGGGTTCCGTAGGTGGGCGCGCCGTACGCCTGGCTTCCGTACGCCTGGCTTCCGTACGCCTGGTTTCCGTACGCCGGACTCCCGTACGGCGGCGCCCCGTCTCGGGTCGAGGCCGCGCGCGCTGCCTCCCGCTGTGCCCCCGCCTCCTGCGCCGGTGTCTCGTACGCGGCCGACCAGTCGTACTGCGCCCCATGCGCCCCCACGCCGGGACCGGCCCTGTGGCGGCCCGCGCCCCTGTCGCCGAGACCGGCCCCACGGCCCGCGTGCCCGACGGCGCCGAGACCCGGCTCCTCGTCGCCGGTGCGGCTCGCGTCGTCGCTCCCGGGGCCGCTCGCCGCCTCGAAGGCGCTCGGGGCGGTGAAGTCGTTCTCAGCCCCGAAACCGGTCCCGGCACCCACCCCTCCCTCGGCCACCACGACCCCGGCGACCACGTCGGACGCGGCACCGCTTCCCGGCCGCTGGTGACGACGTGACACCGCCCGTATGCGGGCGACCAGTTCGCGGATGCTGAATGGTTTCGCCAGGTAGTCGTCGGCGCCGAGCTCCAGGCCCAGGACGCGGTCGGCCTCCTCGCCGCGTGCGCTGAGGATGATGATGGGGACGTCGGAGGTGCGGCGGATGCCGCGGCAGACGTCGATGCCGTCCATGTCGGGCAGGCCGAGATCCAGCAGGACGACATCGCCGTGCGGACCTCTCAACCCGTCCGCGCCGGTGGCCACGTGGTGGACCGTCAGGCCGAAGTGCCGCAGCCCGTCGGCGAGCGGCTCGGCGATCGTCTCGTCGTCCTCGATGAGCAGCACTCGTACGCCCATGGCCGCCTGTCTCTCCAGAAAGTCGGGACAACACGGGACCCGTGCTGTGGGGCGCCACGCTACAAGACGCCGAACAAGAACGTAGGGGGAATCCGAAGCATTGTGAAATGGCCCTCAGAAACTGCTCGTATTCGACGGCCCGACCTGCAGCGAAGAGGTGTGTGGCCGAAATCTGTGGAAAACCTGGCGGCGCTTTAGTGTTCGCTTAACCTTCCTCTGGTCATCGCCACCCTACGGTCGTAAGTGCTGGTCGGAACCGCTTCAGGGAGGCAGGATGAAGGCGCTGCTGGATCGCGCCCGGTCGTTCAGGCGACGGGTCGACTTCGAGAGCGACGAATACCGGAAACTCGCCGTCGGGCAATTTCCCGAGGCGCTGTTCATTACCTGCTCGGACTCGCGGGTGATTCCCGCCCTGATCACCGGGGCGCGGCCCGGCGAGATATTCGAGCTGCGGAATGCGGGCAACATCGTGCCGCCGCACGACGCGTACGGGGCCGCCTCCGGCGAGGCCGCCACCATCGAGTACGCGCTGGAGGCGCTCGGCGTTCAGGACATCGTGGTGTGTGGCCATTCCCACTGCGGCGCGATGGGCGCGCTGACGTACGGCGCCGACCTGTCCGGCCTGCCCAGGGTGGACGCCTGGCTCGACTACGCCCGGCCCGCGCTCGAACCGGTACTCGGCGAACGCGGCGCCGACAGCGGCCGGGACGCCACCTCGTCGTCCGAGGACCCCGCCCTGCGCGAGGTGGTCCAGCTCAACATCCGCAACCAGCTCGCCATCCTGCGTGACTATCCGGGCGCGCGGCGGCAACTCGACGCCGGACGGCTCCGGTTGCACGGCTGGTACTACGAGATCGACACCGGAAGGGTCCACGAACTGGATGCCCACGGGGACTTCCGGGTGCACGACTCATGAGCGGCGCGCACGGACGGCGCCACGGCGCGGGCCCCCGAAGGGCCTTCGGCGGCAGGGAGTTCAGTGCCGGCCGGGAGTTCAGCGCCGGCCGGGAGTTCAGTGGCGGACAGGAGGTCACCGGCGGTACGGAGTTCACCGGCGGTACGGAGTTCAGCGGCGGCAAGGGGTTCAGTGCTGTCCCGCCGAAGCCTGACGGCCCCCCGGCCCCCCGAGCCGCGCCCCCTCGTGGCCGTATCGACCTCGGTACGGAGATCACCGCGTCCCTCGTCGTCTTCCTCGTGGCACTGCCGCTCTGTATCGGTGTGGCCGTGGCCTCCGGTGTGCCGGCCGAGCTGGGCATCATCTCCGGCGTGATCGGCGGTCTGGTGGTCGGCGCGGTGCGGGGCAGCACGCTCCAGGTCAGCGGGCCGGCGGCCGGTCTCGCGGCCCTCGTCGCGGAGACGGTCATGGAGTTCGGCGTCGCGATGCTCGGCGTGATCGTCCTCTTCTCCGGCATCCTCCAGATCGTGCTGGGCCTGGTGAAACTGGGCCGGATGTTCCAGGCGATCTCCCTCGCCGTCGTCCAGGGCATGCTCGCCGGCATCGGTCTGCCGCTGATGTTCAGCCAGCTGTACCCGATGTCCGACGCCAAGGCGCCGGGCACCCCCCTGGAGAACATGGCCGGCGTCCCCGGGCTGATCGCCGACACCGTCACCGACCCGCAGGCACTCGTCGCCGCCGGGCTCGGGATCGTCACGATCGTGCTGAGCTTCATGTGGAAGCGGGTGCCGGGGCCGGTCAGGAAGGTGCCGGCCGCGCTCGTGGCTGTCGGGATCGGGATCGCGGTCGCCTCCCTGCCGGGTGTCGAGGTGAAGACGCTCCAGGTCGGCAACCTGCTGGCGTCCGTGGACGTGCCGGGGCCGGAGCAGCTCTCCGGGCTGGCCAGTGCCGGGGTGATCACGGCGATCCTCACGTTCACCGTGATCGCGTCGGCGGAGAGCCTGTTCACCGCCGCCGCCGTGGACCGGATGCACAACGGTCCGCGGACCCGCTACAACACCGAGCTGGTCGCGCAGGGCGCGGGCAACACGATCGCCGGCCTGCTCGGCGCCCTGCCCATCACCGCGGTCGTCGCGCGCAGCTCCGCGAACGTCCAGGCCGGAGCCAAGACCCGGCTCTCCCGGACCCTGCACGGTCTGTGGCTGCTCGCCTTCGCGCTGCTCCTGCCGCAGGTGCTGGCGCTGATCCCGATCTCGGTGCTCGCGGGTGTCCTCGTGCACAGCGGGTGGAAACTGTTCGCGCCGGACGAGTTCCCGAAGATGTGGCGGCAGGACCGGGGCGAGTTCGCGGTGATGACGCTGACGACCCTGGTCATCACGGCGACCGCGCTGCTCGAAGGGGTGCTGTTCGGGCTGGCGGCGGGTGTGGTGCTGGCCGCGCTGCGCATGTCGCAGACCGTCGTCCGGCAGCACATCGAGGACGACACGGCGAAGGTCGTGATGGCGGGCAACGCGACGTTCCTGCGGCTGCCGAAGCTGATCGACGCGCTGGAGGGCGCGGCGGCCTCCGGCAAGCCGCGCATCCGGCTCGACCTGCTCGGGGTGACCCACCTCGACCACGCGTGCCGCAGCCAGGTCGAGGAGTTCGTGGCCCAGCAGCGGGGGGCGGGTCTGCGGGTGGAGCTGCTCATGCCGGACCTCACCGCGGGGGTGCCCGCGACGGCGGCCGAGCGGGTTGCGGACGTGGCGGAGGATCCGTCGGGGGTGTGGGACTACGCGACGGTCGGTTCGGCGGCGGTGGGCGGCACCGGGCCGATCCCACCCGGCTCCGGGCCCGGCCCCGACGCCGAGTGGTTCTACCTCGACACCCGCCCCCTGGGGCCGCGGGGCTCGTAGGCCGGGTGCGGGTCGGTGGGTGCTTGTCACGCAGTTCCCCGCGCCCCGGCTTTTCAGGGGCGCGGGGAACTGCGCGAGCAACCCCCACGCACCCGCACCCGCGCCCGCACCCGCATCCCCACCTCGCCCCACCTCCCGCAACACCCTCGGCGAGACTACGCTGAGATCCGATCCGAAGCGCTTCGGGAAGGCGGCGTCATGACCGGCGGCTGGAACGTGCACGACATTCCCGATCAGCACGGCCGCACCGCGGTGGTCACCGGCGCCAACAGCGGCATCGGATACGTCGCCGCCCGCGAACTCGCCCGCCGCGGCGCCCACGTCGTCCTCGCCTGCCGCAGCGAGCAGCGCGGGGCCGCCGCACTGGAGCGGATGGCCGCCGAAGTCCCGGACGCAAGCGTGGAGTTGATCCGACTCGACCTCGGGGACCTCGGTTCTGTGCGGGACTTCGCGGCGACGTACGCACGCGCCGGCGACCGCCTGGATCTGCTCATCAACAACGCGGGCGTGATGGCGGTCGCGCAGGGCCGTACGGCCGACGGCTTCGAGACGCAGTTCGGCACCAACCACCTCGGTCACTTCGCGCTGACCGGCCTGCTGCTGCCGATGCTCCTCGCCACGCCCGGCGCCCGCGTCGTGACCGTCTCCAGCACCATGCACCTGCGGTCGAACATCGACATCGACGACCTCAACAGTGAGCGAAGATACGGGCGTTGGGTCGCCTACGGCCGCTCCAAGACAGCCAACCTGCTGTTCACCCACGAGCTGGCCCGGCGGCTGGCCGCCCACGACTCCGACGTGGTCGCGGCGGCCGCCCACCCCGGTTACGCGGCGACCAATCTCCAGACGGCCGGAGCCGCCGCCGAGGGCCGCAAGGGTGTCGAGCGCTTCATGCGGGTCGGCAACAGCGTCTTCGCCCAGTCCGCCGAAGCCGGCGCCCTGCCCACGCTGTACGCGGCTACCGCCCCCGGTGTACGCCCCGACTCCTTCATCGGCCCGTCCTTCCTGATGTGGCGCGGCGCGCCGGGCCCGTCCAGGCGGGCGCCCTGGGCCCGCGACGACCGGGCCGGCGAACGCCTCTGGACGGCCTCCGAGCAGCTGACCGGCGTCACGTACGAGCGACTGAAGGCGTGACACGCGGACCACGGCTCGCTCGCGCGGCGCGCGGACCGCAGTCTCCCCCGCGTGACACGCGGACGACGGCACCCCCCGTGTCACGCGCGTCAAGGCAACCCGCGTATCACGCGCGTCAAAGCAACCCGCGTGTCACGCGCCCCACGGCCTCGCTACGCGGCACGCACCTCGTACGCCGTGATCCGTACCGTCTCGTCGTCCAGGCACTGCCCGTTCGCCAGGTCGAAGCGCTGCTTCAGGAGCGGTGAGGCCACGAACGGGCGGCCCTGGTGGCTGCCGGTGAGGCCGCGGGAGAGGACGGCGGCACCGCCGAAGGGGTCCCGGTTGTCGATGGCGTACAGCCTGCCCGCGCGGTCGAGGAACAGCGCGGCCTGGTTGCCGTCGGGGAGCAGGGCGGCCACGCCGCGGCCCGGGGTCAGCAGGGTCAGGTCGCAGACCGTGAACCAGCCGTCCGCCAGCCGCAGCTGGACCTTCACATCGGTCTTCTCGGGGGCGATCGTCATCGCTGGGCGCTTCCTTCCAGGACATCGGCGGGCCGCAGGCCGATGGACAGCAGCGGCAGGTCGGGCTTGATCTGGTCGCGCTCGGGGACGAAGCCGACGACCGGGTCCGGGGTGTCCGGGGCGTTGACGAAGGACACGAACCGGGCGAGCTTCTCGGGGTCGTTGATGGTGGAGGCCCACTCGTCCGCGTAGGCCGAGACGTGGTCGGCCATCAGGGACTCCAGCTCCTCGCAGATGCCGAGGGAGTCCTCCACGACGACGTCGCGCACGTGGTCCAGGCCGCCGGGGATCCGCTCCAGCCAGGTCGAGGTCCGCTCCAGGCGGTCCGCGGTTCGGATGTAGAACATCAGGAACCGGTCGATCAGCCGGATCAGCTGGGCGTCGTCGAGGTCCTGGGCCAGCAGGTCGGCGTGGCGGGGGGTGGCGCCGCCGTTTCCGCCGACGTACAGGTTCCAGCCGCCCGAGGTGGCGATGATGCCGAAGTCCTTCGACTGGGCCTCGGCGCACTCGCGGGCGCAGCCGGAGACCGCCGACTTGAGCTTGTGGGGCGACCGCAGGCCCCGGTAGCGCAGCTCCAGGTCGATCGCCATGCGGACCGAGTCCTGGACGCCGTAGCGGCACCAGGTCTGCCCGACACAGGACTTCACCGTGCGCAGGGACTTGCCGTAGGCGTGGCCGGACTCGAAGCCGGCGTCCACCAACCTGGCCCAGATGATGGGTAGTTGCTCGACGCGCGCGCCGAACATGTCGATCCGCTGACCGCCGGTGATCTTCGTGTAGAGACCGAAGTCGCGGGCGATCTCGCCGATCACGATCAGGCCCTCGGGAGTGATCTCACCGCCGGGGATGCGCGGGACGACCGAGTACGAGCCGTTCTTCTGGAGGTTGGCCAGGAAGTGGTCGTTGCTGTCCTGCAGGGCCGCCTGCTCGCCGTCCAGGACATAGCCGCTGGCACCGATCGTCGGGGCGAGGGAGGCGATGATCGAACCGACCGTGGGCTTGCACACCTCGCAGCCGTCGCCGCCCCTGGCCTCGTCGCGGCCGTAGCGGTCCAGCAGCTGCTGGTAGGTGTTGATGCGCAGGGCGAGGACGATCTCGTACAGCTCCTCGCGGGTCTGCGAGAAGCAGCCGCACAGGCCCTTGTCGACGACGACGCCGGACGCCTCCAGTTCGGCGGTGACCAGCTGGCCGAGGACCTTGACGCAACTGCCGCAGGTCGTACCGGCCTTGGTGCACTTCTTCACCTCGGGCACGGTGGTGCAGTTGTGCTCGGTGACCGCGCCGCGGATCGTGCCCTTGCGGACGTTGTTGCAGGAGCAGATGATCGCGTCGTCCGGCAGCGCGGTCGGGCCGAGCTGCACGGACTCCCCGGCGCCGGCGGGCAGCACCAGCGACTCGGGCGAGACCGGCGGGACGGACCCGGTGAAGGCCTTCAGCGTGCCGTACGCCTCCGCGTCGCCGACCAGGATGCCGCCGAGCAGCTCGCCGCCCGGGCCGATGACCAGCTTCTTGTAGACGCCCGAGCGGGAGTCGGAGTACACGACGTCCAGGCAGTCGGCGCTCGCGCCGTGCGCGTCACCGAAGGAGGCGACGTCCACGCCGAGGAGCTTCAGCTTGGTGGACAGGTCCGCGCCGGTGAACGCGGCCTCGTCGGCGGCGATCGTCGCGGCGGCCGTCTCGGCCTGCTCGTAACCGGGGGCCACCAGGCCGTACACCCGGCCGTCGGAGGCCAGCGCGCACTCGCCGATCGCGAACACGTTCGGGTCGCCGACGCTCCGGCACTGCTCGTCGACGCTGATGCCGCCGCGCTCGCCGACCGTCAGACCGCAGTCGCGGGCGAGCTGGTCGCGGGGACGGACACCGGCGCTGAACACGACCAGGTCGGTGGCGAGTTCGCTGCCGTCGGACAGCTTCATCCCGGTGACGGCACCCTGCGCGTCGACCACGATCTCCTGCGTGCCGACGCCGGTGTGCACGCTCAGGCCCATGTTCTCGATCGTGCGCAGCAGCGCGGCGCCACCGCCGTCGTCCACCTGCACGGGCATCAGCCGGGGGGCGAACTCCACGATGTGCGAGGTGAGTCCGAGACCCTTCAGCGCGCCGGCCGCCTCCAGGCCGAGCAGACCGCCGCCGACCACGGCACCGACCTCGGCCGTCTTCGCGTACTCCTCGATCGCGAGCAGGTCCTCGATCGTGCGGTACACGAAGCAGCCGGTGGCGTCCTTGTTCGGGACCGGCGGCACGAAGGGGAAGGAGCCGGTGGCGAGGACGAGGATGTCGTACTCGAAGACCTGCCCGGAGCGGGCCGTGACCTTCCTGGCCTCGCGGTCCACCGTCTCGGCCGGGTCACCGACGAACAGCTCGATGCCGTGCGTCTCGATGAACTCCATGTCGGTCATCGACAGGTCCTCGGGCGTCTTGCCCGCGAAGTACGAGGTGAGCGCCACGCGGTCGTACGCCGGGCGCGGCTCCTCGCACAGCACGACCACGCGGTGCGTGGCGGTCAGGCCGCGCTCGGCGAGCGCCTCCAGGAAGCGCTGGCCGACCATGCCGTGGCCGACGAGCACGATCGTGGGGGTGGGCCCCAGGGTGGCGGACATTCAGGAGCCTCCATCGTTGGTGAGCAGGTGGAGCAGGGGAGCGCCGTTCGCGGGGAGCGGCTCCGCTCCCTCCCAGGCGCGGGCGAGCGCGCCCACGGTGCCGAGTTCGCCGACGAGCACCCCACCGACCAGGCGGTCGTCGCGGACGACGACCTTGCGGTAGGTGCCGCGGGTGGCGTCCGCCAGCTGGATGACGTCGTCACCGGGCAGCGGCTCGGGCTCGCCGAACGCGGCGAGGTCGAGGAAGTCCGCTCCGGCGAGCGTCAGCCGGGTCAGGGCACGGGTCCCGGTGTATCGGGATGCGGTGTTCCCCGCCAGCAACTCGGCCAGCACGTCGGCCTGTTCGAGCGCGGGGGTGGCGAGCCCGTACACCGTGCCCTCGAACTGGGCGCAGTCGCCGATCGCGTGGATGCGAGGGTCGGAGCTGCGCAGTTCCTCGTCGACGATGACGCCCTTGTGCACGGCGAGCCCCGCCTCCTGGGCGAGACCCACCCGGGGGTGGACCCCGCAGGCGATGACGACCAGGTCCGCGTCGAGCGTGTAGCCGTCGGCCATCGACACCGACCGTACGGTCCCGCCGACGCTGCGCACGGTACGCACCCGCGTCTCGGTGTGCACCTCCACCCCGAGGTCGGTGAGGTGGCGGCGGACCAGCTTCGAGGCGGACGGGTCGAGTTGACGTTCCATCAGCCGCTCGCCCTGCTGGGCGAGGACGACCTGGGCGCCGCGCAGGGCGAGCGCGCGGGCGGCGGAGACCCCGAGGAGCCCGCCCCCGATGACGACGGCCCGCGCCCCGGGCCGCACGGCCTCGGACAGCCGCAGGCAGTCGTCCATGGTCCGGAAGGCGTGCACCCCGTCGGGGAACTCTTGCCGCTCCGGGTCCCAGAGGCCGCGCAGTGGCGGCAGCACCGGGTTGGAACCGGTCGCGAGGACCAGCCTGTCGTACGCGATGTCCGTACCGTCCGCGAGATGTACGGCTCGCACCTCGCGGTCGATGCGGACCACCCGGCCGTTCACCATCCGCGTGGGCTCGGCGGGGGCGGGCAACGCGATGACCTCGGGGGCGTACCGCCCGGCCAGCACCTCGGCGAGCAGCACCCGGTTGTACGGTGTGTGCGCCTCCTCGCCGACCAGCGTGGTGGGCATGCCCAGCTCTCCGAGCCGCCGGGCGAGACGTACACCCGCGAGGCCCGAGCCGATCACCACCACACGCTCATTCGAGGTCATGTCCTTGAGCCTGCGGTGCCGGTGTTACCCGACCGCATCGCGTCTGTTTCCCACGAGGAACGCTGCCCTCTTCGTGGCCCCGTGCGGAGTGTGAGGGGTTTCCGGAAGGGTGGGGTGGGGTGTGAGGAAGCCCGCGATCACGCTGCTGACCTGCCGATACGGGGGCCGGGCGGGCGTATACGGGAGGGCTGGGCGGAGCACGGGGAGGCGGGGACGCGGCGGAACGCGGTGCCGTAGGTCACGTCGGGCGGGCACCGTGGCGAAACATTCGGGGCGGGGTGGGGCCGGTCGGGGCGGGGCCGGGCGGGCCGGGGCGCCGAACCTCAGAAGATCCTCAGGTCGATGGACGGCACACCTATCGCGCCCCATAGGGTCACGTCCGTGCCCGACATATCGCTGACCATGGTCGTTGTCCTCTGCCTCGCCGCCCTGGCGGCCGGCTGGATCGACGCCGTGGTGGGCGGCGGCGGCCTGCTGCTCCTCCCCGCCCTCCTCCTGGGTCTGCCGAACGGCGCCTCGGCCGCGCAGTACGCGCTCGGCACCAACAAGGCGGTCGCCATCGTCGGCACCACGGGCGCGGCGGTCACCTACGCCCGCCGCACGCCCGTCGACGTGCGGATCGCCGTACGGATCGGCCTGGCCGCGCTGGCGGGCTCGACGGCCGGTGCCTTCGTGGCCGCCGGACTGAGCACCGAGGTCCTGAAGCCGGTGGTCATGGTCGTCCTGCTCGCCGTCGGCGCGTTCGTGATCCTGCGCCCCTCCTTCGGCACGACGGCCCCCGCCCCGGGCCCCGTCTCCGCGCGGCGCGTCCTCGCGGCGATCGGTCTCGCGGGTGTCGGCATCGGCTTCTACGACGGTCTCATCGGCCCCGGCACCGGTACGTTCCTGGTCCTCGCCCTGACCGCCCTGCTCCACCTCGACCTGGTCACCGCCTCCGCCACCGCGAAGATCGTCAACTGCTGCACCAACGCGGGCGCCCTCGCCATGTTCGCCTGGAAGGGCACGGTGTACTGGCAACTGGCGCTCCTGATGGCGGTCTTCAACCTCGTCGGCGGCACCGTCGGCGCCCGCACCGCCCTCAAGAAGGGCAGCGGCTTCGTCCGGATCGTCCTGCTGACGGTGGTGTTCACGCTCGTGGCGAAGATGGGGTACGAGCAGTGGGTGGCGTGAAGGGCGTGCGGGGCGCGACGGTCGCCGGGGGCGGCGGCTGCCGGTGATCAGCTCGGCCGACTCCCCGTGAGATGGGCGAAGACGACCACGTTCCCCTGGTAGCCGGTCGCCCGCGAATACCCCCCTCCGCAGGTGATGACCCGCAACTCGGGCCTCGTCGCCGCCCCGTACACCTTCTCGTCGGGGAAGTTCCGCGCGTCGTACACCTCCACCGCGTCCACGGTGAACACCGCCGTCCCGCCGTCCCGCCGTTCCACCTCGACGGTGGCGCCGCGCCTCAGCGCGCCGAGGCGGAAGAAGACGGCGGGCCCGTCGGCGTTGTCCACGTGCCCGGCGACGATCGAGGTACCCCGTTCACCCGGGCTGGTGCCTGCCTCGTACCAGCCCGCGAGGTTCTCCTTCGCGGCCGGCGGGACGTCCAGGCTGCCGGCGGGCGTGAGGCCGAGCCCCATCAGCGGCGCGTCCACGCGGAGGGAGGGGATGCGGATGCGGTCGGGCGGGGAGTGCGGCAGCGGGACGGCCCCCGGGGCTGCGGACGCGCCCCCCGGCCCCGGCGCGACACTCGGGGTACCGGACCGGAGGTGGGCCTGCGCGGCCGACGGCTGGGGAGGTGCGTGCGAGGCGGTGCCGCTGCGCACCAGCCACGCGCCGCAGAAGAGGGCCACCAGGGTGACCCCGGCTATGGCGGACTCGGGGAGCCGTCGCACGAGGATCTCCTCACGGCCGTGCGGGCGTTCGGAACGGGCCCCTGTTCCTCCCCTGCGGGACGGTCCCTTGTTCCTCCCCTCCGGGCCGAGGGGCATCGGACCCGGAGGGGAGGGGGACGGCGGTACCGGCGGACGGACGGCGGAGGGTGTCCGTCAGATCCCGTCGCCTCTCGCCCGGCGATGCAGGAGCCAGGTACCGCCCGCGGCGGCGACGGCCAGAGCCGCCACGCCCGCCGCGGTCTGCACGGGGTCGGGACCGAGTGCGCCACCGACCCCCGTCTTCACACTTCCCCTCGGATACGCCGGCGGCGCGGTGCGCGTACCGGTGAGCGAGACCACCAGGTCGCCGGTGACCCGACGGCCACCGTCGGCGCAGGTCGCGACGATCTCGTACGTCCCCGGCTGCGCGCTCGGCGGTACCTCGAACCGCCCGCCGAGCCGCTGCTGCCCGGCGCCGGACGCCAGCGAGAAGGACCCGGCGCCGACCGCTCCGGCGTCCCCCGTCGCCGTAACGTCCGCCCCACAGGCCGTCGTACGGACGGTGACCTCGTCGCCGGGGACGACACCGGTCGGCGAGACTTCGAGCCGCGCGGAGCCCTCACCGCCGTACGCGGGTGCTGCGGCCAGCGCCGCGAGGGCGACGGCGAGCGCGGTTGCGGTCAGCGGCCGGGCGGTACGTCGCATCGTGCTAGCTCCTCCGAGAGTCCTCCGTTCCTCTCCGAGGTAAGTGGCACAGCGGCTCACGCGCTTACTGATGGACCGTCAGAAATGAGGTGAATGGGTGTCAGGGGAGCAGGGGAGGAGGGCGGGTGGAGAGGTGTTCGGGCAGGTCACCGGGGTCGGGTGGGTGTGCGGCGGAGAAGAACGCGATGGGGCACGGCCACGGGTGTGAACGGGTGACCGGGCCCGGGGAAAGAGAGGACTTGACCTCAAGCAAAGTCGAGGTACGAAGGTGTTTCCCATGCAGACCGCAACGGACACGCGCACGCACACGACGACCGACACGACCACCGACACGACCACCGACACGACGACTGACATCACGACCGACACGACCACCGACACCGCAACCGACACGACGGCTGGCACGACGACCGACGCGACGACCGACACGACGCTTGCTTCGGCCGCGGACATCACGCCCGTCACCTCCTCCGCCACGCCGCCGGTCCGGGTGACGCTGCTCATCGGCAGCAACCGCACCGGCCGTTTCGGCCCGGTGATCGCCGAGTGGTTGCTGGACAGGGTGCGGCAGCACGACGGGTTCGAGGTCGACGTGGTGGACGTCGCCGAATTCGACCTTCCGACGACTTTCGCGACGACCCCCGAGGACACGGCACGGCCGGCCGGGATCACGCCGAAGCTGGCGGCGGCGGAGGCGTTCATCGTGCTGACGCCCGAGTACAACCACTCCTATCCGGCGGCCCTCAAGAACCTCATCGACTGGCACTTCCACGAATGGCGCGCCAAGCCGGTCGCGCTCGTCTCCTACGGCGGCATGTCAGGGGGTCTCCGCGCGGCCGAACACCTCCGGCAGGTCTTCGCCGAGCTCCACGCCGTCACCGTCCGCGACACGGTCTCCTTCCACCAGGCCCATTCCGCCTTCGACGAGACCGGCCACCTCAAGGACCCGTCCGCACCGGACTCCGCGGCCCGGGTGATGCTGGACCAGCTCTCCTGGTGGGCCCACGCCCTGCGCGAGGCGAAGGAGCGGCGGCCGTACGGGGGTTGAGGCGCGCCGGGCGGGCTGTCAGGGGCGCGGGGAACTGCGTGATGAGGGGCCGCCCCCATCAGCCCGCCCCTTCCCCCGATCCCGATCTCAGCAACCGCCTCCAGGCCCTCCAGGCCCTCCAGGCCCAGGAATCTCCGGCAACGTCTCCCCAGGAGGAACAGGCACTTCAGCCCCCGGCGCCTCCACCACGGGCGGCTCAGGCTCCTCCACGGGCGGCTCCACGGGCGGCTCCACGGGCGGCTCCACGGGCGGTGCCTCCTGGGCGGGGGGCGCTTCCTCCACGGGGGGTGCCTCCTGAGCCGGTGGCGCTTCGTCCACCGGCGGCGCCGGCTCCCCGGGTGGTGCCGTCTCTGTGGGGGGCTCTTCGTACGCCGGTGGCGTCTCCTGCACGGGCGGTGCTTCCTGCACTGGAGGTGCCTCCTGAGCCGGCGGTGCCTCCTGGGCGGGGGGCGCTTCCTCCACGGGGGGTGCCTCCTGAGCCGGCGGTGCCTCCTGCGCGGGCGGTGCTTCGTCCACCGGCGGTGCTTCCCGCACGGGCGGCGCCTGCTCACCTGGCGGAGCCTCCTCCACCGGCGGAGCCTCCACGGGCGGCTCGACCGGTTCACCAGGGCCAGGAGCCCGACCCCCAGACCTACCGTCACCCCCGCCCGGGCCAAGCCCGCCCCCGGAGCCCCTGATCCCCGTGGGGGACGAACCCGCGTCGTCCACCCCCCACGCCACCACCTGACGCGAAACCACCGCTCCCGCCACCCCGCCCCGGTGCTCGACGCCCTCCGGCGAGCGCCCCTCGGGCCGATGCGGCGCCGGGGCCTGTGCGACCGGCGCCGGCCGGGCCGGCACCGCGTCCGAGTCGAGGGGCGCGAGGACGACCCCGGCCACGACGGCGGCGGCCGCGGTGGCCACCCCCACGGCGGCGACCGCGGGGACCTTCACCCCGCCCGCCCCGCCCGTCGCGACCTGACGCACCGCATGCAGCAGCTGACCCGCGTGCGCACCCGCACCGCCCAGCGCGGTGGCCGTACCGGCGGAGCCCGCCGTGAGGGAGAGCAGCAGCTTGCCGCCGCCCCCGCCCACCGCGAACACCAGGAGCGCCGGACCGGCGAGCGCGGGCAGCCGGTCGTTGGTGCGCATCAGCACCGCGAGCCGTGTCCGGCAGTCGTCGCACACGTCCACGTGGCTGAGCAGCTGCTCGGACTGCCGCGAGGTCGCCGTACCGCGCACGTACGCGGGCATGCGCCCCCACCGCACCTGGCACGCCGGATCGACCGGCGCCCCGGGCTGCTCGCGCAGGAAGGCCTGGCGCATCCCCTCGCGCGCCCGGTGCAACAGCACCGCCGTCGCGCCCTGCTTGGCGCCGATGCGCTGACCGACCGTCTCCAGCGGCTGCCCCTCCGCCTCGGCCAGCCACAGCGCCCGTACCCACCGCTCGGGCAGCTGGCCCAGTACGCGCACCAGCAGATCGACGGAGGAGACCTGTTCGGCGGGATCGGCGGCGTCGGCCCCGCGTACGTCGGCCTCGACCCGTTCGGGAGCCGTCGGGTCCAGCGGCGTCTCCCGTACGGCGGCGGTGCCCACGGCCGTCGCGAGGTGCCGCACCGTCGTCGTCAGATACGCCGGGACGTTGTCGATCTCGTGCCCCGCCGACAGCCGCCGCCACACGCGGAAGTGCGCCTCCGCGACGAGGTCCTCGGCGGTCCAGGAGTTCCTGGTGAGGGAGCGCGCGTAGGCGACGAGGCGCGGGTGCTGCTCCTCGAAGATCCGGGTGTACGCGGCGGTCGCGGACGAGGTCGGGCCGTCGGTCATGGCAGGAACGCTCTCCAGTCACCTGCTGATGGGGTGTGGCTGATTTTGTATGTAGCAATGACAAAAATCTCAAGTAATCACACAAAGTGACGTACATCACGGCGGGTTACTTCGAAGGCGGCGTAATACAGGGGGTCCTGGCGCGATCGAGAGCGTGCGTCACCCGAAGGAACAACCGCGCCTCACCCGAAGGAACAACCGCGCCTCACCCGAAGGAGCAATCGCGCGTCACTCGAACGAACAACCGACGAACGCGCGAACCCCCGGCCTCCTGGCATCCGAAGCGTCCGACCCCCGAGAAGAAGTCGAAGTGCCCGCAATACCTGAAGCACCCGAAGGGCCCCGAAGCACCAGTCGTGCCTGAACTGGAGACCGCTCATGCACCCCGCTCAGCCCACCATGCCCACGCCCCCCGCTCTGGAGCAGCGCGCCCGCGCCTGTCTCATCACCCCCGCCTACGCGGAGGTCTCGGTCCGCACCACCCTGCGTTACACGCCGGACGACCCCCTCGCCGTCCACATCGACTTCCCGGCCGGGGTCTCGGCCGGTGACGTGAGCGTGACGTGGGCCTTCGCCCGCACCCTCCTGGCGGAGGGACTGACCGCGTCCGCCGGTATCGGAGACGTGCATCTGTGGCCCTGCAGCCCGGTCCACACCGTCGTGGAACTCCGCTCACCGCACGGCACGGCCATGATCCGCTTCGACACACCCACCCTCCGCCGCTTCCTGCGCCGCTCGTACGCCGTGGTCCCCCTCGGCGGCGAGAACCTGGGTCCGGCGCTCGACGAGGGCCTCGCGTCCCTGCTGGACGGGGTCTGAGACGGGCGGCTCGGAGGGGCCCGCTATGTTCGACCCGAGCGTCCGGATGTGCGGAGTGGGCATGCAGCAGAAGACAGACGAACCGGCCGAAGAGGCGGTGACGGCCGAGCCGGACACATCGGCGCAGGCCGGGCCGGAAGAGGCGACTGCCGGACCGGCGACACCCGTCGGGGTCACTGACGGGACCACCGCCGCGCCCACCGACCCACTCCCCGACCCGCCCGCCGACCAGAACTGGCCCCGTCACTGGCCCCTGCTGCTCCTCGGCGCGGCCGTCGTCCCCGGGGTCGCGCTGCTCGCCGCGGGGAGGTGGCTGGAGGACCCGGCCGTACAGGCGTGGCGGACCGTCTGTCTCTCCATCGCCGTGCAGGCCCTGCCGTTCCTGCTGCTCGGGACGGCCCTGTCGGGTGCCATCAACGCCTTCGTGCCGGAGCGGGTGTTCACGCGGGTGCTGCCCCGCAGGCCCGCGCTCGCGGTCCCGGTCGCCGGTGCCGCCGGGGTGATCCTGCCCGGCTGCGAGTGCGCGTCGGTGCCGGTCGCGCACAGTCTGATCCGGCGGGGGGTCGATCCGGCCGCCGCCTTCGCATTCCTGCTGTCGGCGCCCGCCGTCAACCCGATCGTCCTGACCGCCACGGCCATCGCCTTCCCCGGCAGTCCCGAGATGGTGCTGGCCCGGCTGCTGGCCTCCCTCGTCACGGCCGCCGGGATGGGCTGGCTGTGGCTCTGGCTGGGGCGCGCGGAGTGGCTCAAGCCGGTCGCCCGGAGCACGGGACACCGGCCCGGACAGAGCCGCTGGAACGAGTTCCGCACCGGCTTCCAGCACGACTTCCTGCACGCGGGCGGCTTCCTCGTCCTCGGAGCGATGGCCGCGGCGACCTTCAACGTCCTCGTCCCGCGTACCGTCCTCGACGCCTTCGCGGACTCGCCCTGGCTGTCGGTGCTGTTCCTCGCCGCGCTCGCCGTCCTCCTGTCCGTGTGCTCCGAGGCCGACGCCTTCGTCGCCGCGTCCCTCACCGGCTTCTCACCCACCGCGCGATTGACGTTCATGGTGGTCGGGCCCATGGTCGACCTGAAGCTGATCGCCCTGCAGACGGGCACCTTCGGCCGGGCCTTCGCGGTCCGTTTCTCCGCCGCGACGGTCGTCGTCGCGATCCTGTGCAGCGTCCTGATCGGAGCCGTCCTGCTGTGAAACGACCCCTGCAGGCGCTCCTTCTCCTCCTCAGCGGCCTCGGCCTCCTGCACGCCACCCTCCTGACCGACCACTACCTCAGATACGTCAAGAAGGGCATGTACCCCCTCCTCGTGGCCTCGGGGGCGCTGCTGCTCGTGCTGGCCGCGGCCGAGGCATGGTCCTTGTGGAGGCAGCGCGGGACCGGCGACCGGGAACGCCACGACGACGACCGGACGCACGCGCACCAGCCCGACCACGAGCAGCACGACGTGCACGACGTGCACGACGTACATGGCGTGCATGTGCTTGACGCCCAGGGCGAGGACGACGAGCACGGTCACGGACACGATCACTCCACCCCGCCCCGAGTCGCCTGGCTCCTGTTCCTCCCCGCCCTGAGCCTGCTCCTCTACGCCCCGCCCGCCATCGGCGCGTACACCGCCTCGCGTGAGCCCCCCAAGGCGGTGACGATCACCGGGCAGGGCGACTTCGACCCCCTGCCCAAGACCTCACCGCTCCCGATGACCCTCACGGACTTCACCCGCCGGGTGCAGCAGGACCGCGCCCGGGCCATCGACGGCCGTACCGTGCAGCTGACCGGCTTCGTCACCCCGGACAAGGGGACCGCGGGCGAGCGGGGGGACGGCGGCTGGTACCTCACCCGCGTCATCTTCAGCTGCTGCGCCGCCGACGCCCAGTTCGTGAAGGTGCGCGTCCACGACACCCCGGCCCCGCCCGCCGACACCTGGGTCACCCTCACCGGCACCTGGCACCGGGCCGGCACCCTCGGCACCCGCTCCGCCGCGGCGGCCCTCGACGCCCACGGCATCAAGAAGGTCCCCCGCCCGTACAACGACTACACGGACGGCCTCCCCCTCCCGGCCGCCTGACCGCCCCCCTCCATCCAGCGCCTCCGCACCTTTGGAGACGAGACGCCTCCGCACCTTTGGAGACGAGACAGAGTGCTCCCCTTCTTCGTCTACGGCACCCTCCGCCCCGGCGAGGTCAACCACGACCTCTTCCTGCGCGGCCGCACCCGCGCCGAGCGGCCGGCCCGGATGCCCGGCCTGACCCTGTACGACGGCCCCGGATACCCCTACGCGGTGGAGGAGACCGGCGAGGACCACGGGGGAGGAAGCTCGGTGACCGGCGAACTCGTCACCGCCCGCCCGGAGACGTACGCCGAACTCCTGCGCCTGCTGGACGAGCTGGAGGAGTACGCCCCGGGGGACCCCGCGAACCTCTACGAACGGGTGGAGCGCCCGGCGACCCTCGACGACGGCACGGCCGTACGGGCCTGGGTGTACGTCGCCGCCCCGGCCGTCGCCGCCGGGCTGCGCGCCCGAGGCAGGCTGATCAAGGACGGCGACTGGCGGGGCCGCCCCCTGCCGCCGTCCGCGTAGGGACCGTCCACGTAGGGACCGTCCGCGGCCGGTGCCGGCCGTCACGGTCGACGGCACCGGCGCGACCTCACTCGCCCACGGTCTCCACCCGCACGGCGCACGTCTTGAACTCCGGCATGCGGGAGGTGGGGTCGAGGGCCGGGTTGGTGAGGGTGTTGGCGCGGCCCTCGCCGGGCCAGTGGAACGGCATGAAGACCGTGTCGGGGCGGATGGCGGTCGTGATGCGCGCCGGGGCCACGGCCCGGCCCCGGCGGGAGACCACGGCCAGCGGATCGCCCTCCGCCGCGCCGAGCCGCTCGGCCAGCCGGGGGTGCAGTTCCACGAACGGGCCGGGCGCGGCGGCGTTCAGCTCGTCGACCCGCCGGGTCTGGGCGCCCGACTGGTACTGGGCGACCACGCGCCCGGTGGTGAGCAGCACCGGGTACTCGGCGTCCGGTTCCTCGGCCGCCGCCCGGTGCGACACGGGCACGAACCGGGCCCGGCCGTCCTCCGTGGCGAACCGGTCGAGGAAGAGGCGCGGCGTGCCGGGGTGCGCCTCGACGGACGAGGCTGCCCCCGTCTCGGCCGTCGGCGCGGGACAGGGCCAGAACACCCCGTTCTCCTCCGCCAGCCGCCGGTAGGTGATCCCCGAGTAGTCGGCGGGCCCGCCCGCGCTGGCCCGGCGCAGCTCCTCGAAGACCTCCTCGGGATCGGTCGGGAAGCCCTTCTCGACGCCCAGCCGGTCGGCCAGCTCGCGCATGACCTCCAGGTCGCTGCGGACGCCGTCGGGCGGGGTGATCGCCCGCCGCCGCAGCAGCACCCGGCCCTCCAGATTGGTCATGGTGCCGGTCTCCTCCGCCCACTGCGTCACCGGCAGGACGACGTCCGCGAGCGCCGCCGTCTCCGACAGCACGACGTCGCACACCGCGAGGAAGTCCAGTGACTTGATGCGCTCCTCGATGTGCGCGGCGCGCGGCGCCGACACCACCGGGTTGGAGGCCATCAGCAGCAGGGACTTGATGTCGCCGCCGAGCGCGTCGAGCAGCTCGTAGGCGCTGCGGCCCGGTCCGGGCAGGCTGTCCGGGTCCACGCCCCAGACCTCGGCGACGTGCCGCCGCGCCTCGGGGTCGACCAGCTTGCGGTAGCCGGGCAGCTGGTCGGCCTTCTGGCCGTGTTCGCGCCCGCCCTGCCCGTTGCCCTGCCCGGTGAGGCAGCCGTACCCGGACAGCGGCCGGCCGGCCCGGCCCGTGGCCAGCGTGAGGTTGATCCACGCGCCGACGGTGTCCGTCCCCTTGGACTGCTGCTCGGGGCCGCGCGCGGTGAGCACCATCGCGTGCTCCGGCTCGCAGAACAGCCGTACCGCCTCGCGGAGTTCGGGGACGGACACCCCCGTGATCCGTTCCACGTACTCCGGCCAGTGCGCCATGGCCGCCGCCCGGGCCTCCTCCCATCCGCTGGTCCGCTCGCGGATGTACTCCTCGTCCGTGCGCCCCTCGGCCACGATCAGGTGCAACAGGCCGAGGGCCAGGGCCAGATCGGTGCCGGGACGCGGGGACAGGTGCAGGTCGGCCTGTTCGGCCGTCCGGGTGCGGCGCGGATCGATGACGATCAGCTTGCCCCCGTTCTCCTTCAGCTCGGTGAAGTAGCGCAGCGCCGGCGGCATGGTCTCCGCGAGGTTGGACCCCACGAGGACGACACACCCCGTCCTCGGGATGTCCTCCAGCGGGAACGGCAGCCCCCGGTCCAGCCCGAACGCCTTCATCCCGGCGGCCGCCGCCGAGGACATGCAGAAGCGGCCGTTGTAGTCGATCTGCGAGGTGCCGAGCACCACCCGGGCGAACTTGCCGAGCGCGTACGCCTTCTCGTTCGTGAGTCCGCCGCCGCCGAACACCCCGCACGCGTGCGGACCATGTTCCGTACGCGTGCGGGTGAGCCCCTCGGCGATCCGGTCGAGTGCCTCGTCCCAGGAGGCGGGTTCCAGGACGCCCGCCCTTCTGACCAGGGGACTGGTCAGCCTGACCCGGGACGAGAGCACCGCAGGCGCCGTACGGCCCTTGCCGCACAGCGCTCCCCGGTTCACCGGGAAGTCCGCGCGCTCCGTGACCACTACGACCCCTTCGGTCCCGTCCGCACCGGGCGTCAGGTTCATTCCGCACTGCAGGGCGCAGTACGGGCAGTGGGTGGGCGTCGCGGAGTTCGGCATACCACCCAGCGTGCGTCGCACGTGTTACGCGCCGGGGCGCTCCCCGTTACGCGACCGGCACGGCAACCTCCCGGCGCCCGCGGGCGGGGCGTGAGGAGCCGGGCGTCGGGTCCGTGCAGGGGTGGACGAACGGTGTGCCGATGTCCCGGTTCTGTCACCGTAGGCGGCCGGGCAAGCACTTACCGTCCACGTGTTCGGCCCGTGCGTGCTAAGAACTACAGGCGCCACAGCCGACGGGGGTCGTGCCGTGAACCCCGGGTGGCGTACGTCCTGTCACATGGCTCGAGCGAGGGCCGTAGGGGGAAGAGGAACCACCGTGAACCGTATGCGTACCACCGTCGCCGTCCTGGGAGCCGCCGGGGCTCTCACCGCCGCCCAGCTGGGTCTGGCCGGTGCCGCCTCCGCCGCGTCCACCGAGACGCGGCCTGGCGTCGGGACGCAGGCCGCCGCGAGCTGCCCGATCAAGATCACCACCTTGAAGAGGTTCTATGTGGACAACAACAACTGGGTGACCGACGGCGGTCTCCGGTTCGGTCTCAAGAACTCCAGCAAGAAGGTGACCTTCAAGGACGTCAGCCTCAAGGTGACCAACACCAAGAGCCTGCGCTTCGGCAAGGCGACGGTCACGACCAAGGGCGCCAGGATCACCCAGAAGACCAAGCAGATCGTCAAGGTCGCCGCCAAGACCCTGAAGCCCGGCAAGAGCGTCGCCTTCAAGGTCCGCACCCGCATGCTGCGCACCGACCTCTACGAGGTGAAGTTCGCGGTGCACGGCAAGACCACGGACGGCAAGAAGTGGGGCTGCGCCGTGGACCAGGGCACCTGGGGCTCCGTCAAGCACTGACGGGGCGCGCACCGACCCCGCGCTAACCCGCTGACGCCAGCGCCTTCGAGACCCCCGTTTCCTCAGGACCGAGGAAACGGGGGTCCGGCTCGAACAGCGCGTCCAGGGACGCCTTGCCCGCCGCGAACAGCTCACGGGTGGCCCCGTAGTACCAGGTCGCGTCGTGCCGGTCCTGCACGCCGACGCCGTACGACTCGACGCCCGCCCGCTGACACAGCGCGACCGCCCGGCGTATGTGGAAGCCCTGGCTGATCAGCACCGCCCGGTCCACGCCGAAGATCTTCCTCGCGCGGACGCAGGAGTCCCAGGTGTCGAACCCGGCGTAGTCGCTGACGATGCGGTCGTCGGGCACGCCGTGCTCGGTGAGATAGCCGCGCATCGCGTCCGGCTCGTCGTACTCCACGCGGCTGTTGTCGCCGGTGACCAGCACCACCTTGATCCGCCCCGACCGGTACAGCTCGGCCGCCGCGTCCAGCCGGCGCGCGAGGTACGGGGACGGCTCGCCCTGCCACAGCCCCGCGCCGAAGACCATCGCGACGTCGGTGCGCGGCACGTCGGCCGTGGTCCGCAGCCGGTCGCCGGCCGCCGTGAACATCCAGGTCGCGGGCAGCAGCGCCAGCACGCACAGCAGCATCACCGCCTGCACGGTCCGCCGCCGGCCCGTCCGCGTACGCGGCAGCCGCACCATCCGCCCGACACGCCTCACGGCGGCCCACCCCCGAATCCCGGACCCCCGGAAGGCGTCCCGCAATGTGTCCTGCTTGTTTCGGACGGACCCCACCGCGCCCGTCCTTCCGACCAACGAAGACGTCATCCGCCGCGCTCCGGTTCACCCCCGGGCATGACAAGGTTCACTCGAACGGGCCGAAACAGCAGGTCACGTCGGTTCACACGCCCTCCCTCCGCACGGTGAAGTCCCGGAAAACCCCCGTGACCACCGCGCAACGGGCAGGCAACCTCCCCCCGGCACCATGGATACATGACGGCGACGACGAACAAGTCGAACGCGGACCTCGACAGTACGGCGCACATCATGAACCTGATCACCGACCAGCTGGCCGCCCAGCTCAGCCGCGTCTCCCGCGACGGAACCCGGCGCCCGGCACCGCCCGCCCTGGTCCTCGTGGCCCACGGCAGCCGTGACCCGCGCGCCCTGGCGACCGTGCGCACCCTCATGGAACGCGTCCGCGAGCAGCGGCCCGGCCTGTCCGTTCAGCTCGGTCACATCGAGCTGAACGAGCCCCTGCTCCCCGACACCCTCGCCGCCCTCGGCGACCGGGAAGCGGTCATCGTGCCCCTGCTCCTCAGCCGCGGCCACCACGTCAAACGGGACATCCCCGAGATGGCGGCCGCCGCCGGGGCCCGTACCCGTCTCGCCGCCCCCCTCGGCCCGCACCCCCTCCTCGTGGAGACCCTGCACGCCCGCCTCGTCGAGGCCGGCTGGCCCGCCCGGACGAGCGCCGCCACCCGCCGCACCGGCGCCGTGGTGCTCGCCGCCGCCGGCTCCCGCGACCCCGAGGCCGCCGAGGACACCGGGCGCACGGCCCGGCTCCTCGCCGACCGCCTGGGCGTCCCGGTGGTCCCCGCCTACGCCTCCGCCGCGGCCCCCACCGTCGCCGAGGCCGTCCGCGCCCTCACCGCCGCGGGCCGCACCCGCACAGCCGTGGCCTCCTACTTCACCGCCCCCGGCCGCTTCGCCAGGGAGTGCGCGCAAGCGGCCCCGTGGATCGCGTCGGCCCCCTTGGGCGCCCACCCGTCCATGGCGACCCTGATCCTCCACCGCTACGACGAGTCCCTGGCGACCAGGACGAGGCCACTGCCGGCGCTGGCGACGGCATAGGGGGCGGTGGGAACCCCGGGCCGCAGGAGCGCCCCTTCGGGGACGCGGGGAACCGCGCGACCGGCCACGAACCGAATCGCACCCCCCGAAGAACATCACCCGGCGGACGAGTGGGCGCCCATTTGTCACACCCTCCCCGTACTGTCGAATCATGGAAGGCACCACACCCCCCGACCACGACACCCACCCGGGCCACGACACCCCGGCCGCCTACGACCCGCCCTCCGCGGAGCGCTACGCCCCCGAGCCCGACAAACGCCCCGGCCGCACCGCCTTCCAACGCGACAGGGCCCGCGTCCTGCACTCCGCGGCCCTGCGCAGACTCGCCGGCAAGACCCAGGTCGTCACCCCCGGCACCCGCAACCTCGCCTGGGACGCCAGCCCCCGCACCCGCCTGACCCACTCCCTGGAGTGCGCCCAGGTCGGCCGTGAGCTGGGCGCGGCCCTCGGCTGCGACCCCGACCTCGTCGAGGCGGCCTGCCTCTCCCACGACCTCGGCCACCCCCCGTTCGGCCACAACGGCGAACAGGCGCTGAACGAGTTCGCCGAGGACTGCGGCGGCTTCGAGGGCAACGCCCAGTCCCTGCGCCTGCTGACCAGGATCGAACCCAAACGCTTCGTCCCCTCGGACACCACCGGTGAACTCGTCAGCGTCGGCCTCAACCTCACCCGCGCCGCCCTGGACGCCGCCACCAAGTACCCCTGGCCGCGCGGCGCCCACCCCACCGACCCGGCGTCCCCCAAGTTCGGCGTCTACGACGACGACCGCCCGGTGTTCGACTGGGTCCGCAAGGACGCCCCCGGCACCAGCACGACCTTCGAGGCCCAGGTCATGGACTGGTCCGACGACGTGGCGTACTCCGTCCACGACGTCGAGGACGGTCTGCACGCCGGCCACATCGACCCCAACTGCCTGTACGCCGAGCCCGAACGGCAGGCGGTGTTCGAGGTCGCGCGCGGCCGGTACGTACCCGCCGACACCGACCCGGCCGAACTGGCCGCGGCCCTCGACCGCCTCCTCGACCAGGAGTGGTGGCCACACGGCTACGACGGGACGGCCGTCGCCCAGGCCCGGCTGAAGGACGCCACCAGCCAGCTCATCGGCCGCTTCTGCCTCGCCGCCGAGGGCGCCACCCGGCAGGCGTACGGCGGCGGCCCCCTCACCCGGTACGCCGCCGAACTCGTCGTCCCGCACGGGACGCGCCTGGAGTGCGCGGTCCTCAAGGCCGTCGCCGACCGGTACGTGATGCAGCGCGCCGAACAGGAACGGCTCCGCGCCGACCAGCGGATCGTGGTCGCCGAACTGGCCGAGGCGCTCACCGCCCGCGCGCCGGAGGGGCTCGAACCCCAGTTCCGCGCGCTGTTCGACGCGGCACCGGACGACCGTGCCCGCAAGCGGGTGATCGTCGACCAGATCGCCTCGCTCACCGACGCGTCCGCCCGCACGTTGCACGCGAGACTGACGGGACGGATGTGACAGGGATATACGGGCATATGACTCACACGTGACCCTCCGTGGCCTGATCGGGTCACTCCCTCTTCCCGCATCACGCTGTGTGCGGGACGCTCGCATGTGGACGCACCCTCAAGAGGAGGCATCAAGTGGTCGACGCGGATCAGACATTCGTCATCGTCGGTGGTGGTCTCGCCGGCGCGAAGGCGGCCGAGACGCTCCGAGCGGAGGGCTTCACCGGCCGCGTGATACTGATCTGCGACGAACGGGACCACCCCTACGAGCGTCCGCCGCTGTCCAAGGGCTATCTCCTCGGCAAGGACGAGCGCGACAGCGTCTTCGTCCACGAACCCTCCTGGTACGCGCGCCACGACATCGAGCTGCACCTCGGCCAGACCGTCGACGCGATCGACCGTACGGCCAGGACCGTCCGCTTCGGCGACGACGGCACCCTCGTCCACTACGACAAGCTGCTGATCGCCACCGGCGCCGAGCCCCGCCGCCTGGACATCCCGGGCACCGACCTCGCCGGCGTCCACCATCTGCGCCGCCTCGCCCACGCCGAACGCCTCAAGGGCGTCCTCGCCGCCCTCGGCCGGGACAACGGCCACCTCGTCGTCGCCGGCGCCGGCTGGATCGGCCTGGAGGTGGCGGCCGCGGCCCGCGAGTACGGCGCGGAGGTCACCGTCGTGGAACCGGAACCCACCCCGCTGCACGGTGTGCTCGGCCCCGAGCTGGGCAACCTCTTCGCCGAGCTGCACCGCGAGCGCGGCGTCCGCTTCCACTTCGGCGCGCGGCTCACCGAGATCGTCGGTCAGGACGGCATGGTCCTCGCGGCCCGCACCGACACGGGGGAGGAGCACCCGGCCCACGACGTCCTCGCGGCCATCGGCGCCGCCCCGCGCATCGGCCTCGCCGAGGCGGCCGGCCTGGAGATCGCCGAACGTGCGCACGGCGGCGGCATCGTGGTCGACGCGGGGCTGCGCACGTCCGACCCCGCCGTCTACGCCGCCGGTGACGTCGTCTCCTTCCCGCACGCCCTCTTCGACACCCGGCTGCGGGTCGAGCACTGGGCCAACGCGCTCAACGGCGGGCCGGCCGCCGCCCGCTCGATGCTCGGCAAGGACGTCACCTACGACCGGGTGCCCTACTTCTTCTCCGACCAGTACGACCTGGGCATGGAGTACTCGGGATGGGCGCCGCCCGGCTCGTACGACCAGGTGCTGATCCGGGGGGACGCGGGGAAGCGGGAGTTCATCGCGTTCTGGGTGAAGGAGGGGCGCGTGCTGGCCGGGATGAACGTGAACGTGTGGGATGTCACTGAACCGATCCAGAAGCTCATCCGGTCCCGGGAGCGGGTCGATGCGGACGCCCTGTCGAATCCTCAGGTGCCGTTGGAGAGTCTGGTCGCCTAGAAGGGGGACCGGTCCGGGGCGTAGGGCGACTGCGGGCCGTACGTGGCTGGTCGCGCAGTTCCCCGCGCCCCTTCGGGGCACAGGGATGTCAGTACGCCACCGTAGAATTCACGCGTGGCAGGACGGATCAACGACGAGGACGTGAAGGCGGTTCGGGACGCGGTCCCGATCGACGCCGTGGTGTCCGAGTACCTCCAGCTGCGCAACGCGGGCGGCGGAAACCTCAAGGGCCTGTGCCCCTTCCACGACGAGAAGTCGCCGTCGTTCCAGGTCAGCCCCAGCAAGGGACTCTTCCACTGCTTCGGCTGCCAGGAGGGCGGCGACACCATCACCTTCGTGATGAAGGTGGACCACCTCTCCTTCTCCGAGGCGGTCGAGCGCCTCGCCGGCCAGGCCGGCATCACCCTGCGCTACGAGGAGGGCGGGTACAACCCCTCCCACCAGCGCGGTGAGCGCATCCGCCTGGTCGAGGCCCACAAGATCGCCGCCGAGTGGTACGCGCAGCAGCTCGCCACCAGCCCCGAGGCCGACACCGGCCGGATCTTCCTCGCCGAGCGCGGCTTCGACCAGGCCGCCGCCGTCCACTTCGGCGTCGGCTACAGCCCCCAGGGCTGGGACCATCTCACCCGCTTCCTGCGCGGCAAGGGCTTCGCCGACAAGGAACTGCTCCTGTCCGGACTGTCCCAGGAGGGCCGCCGGGGCCCGATCGACCGCTTCCGGGGCCGTCTGATGTGGCCCATCCGCGACATCGGCGGCGACGTGGTCGGCTTCGGCGCCCGCAAGCTCTACGAGTCGGACAACGGCCCGAAGTACCTGAACACGCCGGACACCGCGATCTACCGCAAGTCCCAGGTCCTCTACGGCATCGACCTCGCCAAGAAGGACATCGCCAAGGCCAGCCGGGCCGTCGTGGTCGAGGGCTACACGGACGTCATGGCCTGCCACCTCGCCGGGGTGACCACGGCCATCGCCACCTGCGGCACGGCCTTCGGCGGCGACCACATCAAGATCCTGCGCCGGCTGCTCATGGACAACGGCTCGGCCCGCGTGATCTTCACCTTCGACGGCGACGCGGCCGGCCAGAAGGCGGCCCTGCGCGCCTTCGAGGACGACCAGAAGTTCGCCGCCGAGACGTACATCGCGATCGCCCCGGACGGCATGGACCCCTGCGAGCTGCGCCTGGCCAAGGGCGACGACGCGGTGGCCGAGCTGACCGAACCCCGCACCCCGCTCTTCGAGTTCGCGCTCCGCCAGATCGTCGCCCGCTACGACCTGGAGACCCCGGCGGGCCGCGCCGCCGCCCTCGACGAGGCGGCGCCCGTCGTGGCCCGGATCAAGAACAGCGGCGCGCAGCACGAGGTCGCCGTGCAGCTCGCCGGCATGCTCGGCATCCTCGACACCCAGTTCGTCGTCAAGCGCGTCGCCCAGCTCGCCCGCTGGGCCCGCGACCGGGGCGGCCAGGGCCCCGCCCCGGCCGCCCAGCGCACGGCCCAGCCGTACGAGTCCACCGCCCGGCCCTCCTCCGGCCCGGCCCTCACCCTGCGCAACCCGGTCTTCGCCACCGAGCGCGAACTCCTCAAACTCGCCCTCCAGCGCCCGGAGCTGGTAGCCCCCGCCTTCGACGCCTACGGGGTCGACGAGTTCACCGCCGCCCCGTACGCGGCCGTCCGCGTGGCGATCATGGAGGCCGGCGGTGTCGAGTACGGCGCCGAGGACCCCCAGGAGTACCTGGTCCGGGTCCGCGAGGCGGCGCCGGACGACACCGTGCGGGCCATGGTGACCGAGCTGGCGGTCGAGGCGATCATGCGCAAGACGGTCGACGAGGTGTACGCGGGCGCGCAACTGGTCACCGTGCGCCGCCGGGCCGTGGAGCGCCGGGTGCGCGACGTCCAGGGCAGCCTGGCCCGCGCGGCAGCCCAGGGCGACCCCGCCCAGCTGGCCGCCGTGCAGAACGAGTTGTGGGTGCTCCAGCAGTACGACCAGGCGTTGCGGGAGCGGGGCGCGGAGGCGCTCTGAGCCCTGTCGGCACGCGCCCGGCGGCCGGGCACGTCCCCGGAGCACATGCCAATCCGCGCCGGAGCCACCCCTGCGTGTCCGGCCCACGAGCGGTGTACGGCCCTCCCAGCAGCGCACTCCTACGGCACGGTAACCGTGCGGTCACGGACCGGACGCAAAAAGTCACCGCACGCCCCTCGTGGCGGCTGTGTGTCGTACTCCACACTGGGTTCCGGTGCCTGAGTCCTCGGAGCGCGGCCGACCCGTCCCCCACGGGTCCGAGATCCCCGCGGTTCCGCTCGATGAGTACGGGATGGACGGCGGAGAGGCCGCCCGCGCCATCCCAGACGTACCGCTGCCGCACGCCCGGGCAGCGACATTCCTGGAGGTCGCCCCCGTGCAGACCCAGACCCTCGTACAGAACGACACCAGTACGGCCATCGGTAGCGACGGCGCGGAGCCGGACCCGGAGACCGATGTGATCACCGCGGTGCCCGCCCAGAGCCGCGCCGCGCACCACCCCGAGGCGGCCCCGGACGACCCGCCCGAACTCGACGGGCCGCCGCCGGCCGGGCCGGAGCTCGTCGAGCCGGCCGACCTCTCCGAGCCGGAGCCCGTGGAACTGCCGCGCGTCCGCGCGGACACCAGCGGCCCGTCCTCGGACCTGTTCCGCCAGTACCTGCGCGAGATCGGCCGCATCCCCCTCCTGACGGCCGTGGAGGAGGTGGAGCTGGCCCGCCGCGTCGAGGCCGGCCTCTTCGCCGAGGAGCGGCTCGGCAGCGCCCCCGACCTCGACACCCGGCTCGCCCTCGACCTCGACCGGCTCGTCGTCATGGGCCGCATGGCCAAGCGCCGCCTCATCGAGGCGAACCTGCGGCTCGTCGTGTCGGTGGCGAAGCGTTACGTCGGCCGCGGCCTGACCATGCTCGATCTGGTCCAGGAGGGGAATCTGGGCCTCATCCGGGCCGTCGAGAAGTTCGACTACGCCCGCGGCTACAAGTTCTCGACGTACGCGACCTGGTGGATCCGCCAGGCCATGTCCCGCGCCCTCGCCGACCAGGCCCGCACGATCCGCGTCCCCGTCCACGTGGTGGAGCTGATCAACCGGGTCGTGCGCGTGCAGCGCCGCATGCTCCAGGAACGCGGGTACGAGCCCACGCCGGACGAGGTGGCCGCCCAGCTCGACCTCGCCCCCGAGCGCGTCAGCGAGGTGCTGCGCCTCGCCCAGGAACCGGTCTCCCTGCACGCCCCCGTGGGCGAGGAGGACGACGTGGCCCTGGGCGACCTCATCGAGGACGGCGACGCGGCGAGCCCCGTGGAGTCGGCGGCGTTCCTGCTGCTGCGCGAGCACCTGGAGGCGGTCCTCTCCACCCTCGGCGAACGCGAACGCAAGGTGGTCCAACTCCGCTACGGCCTCGCCGACGGCCGCCCCCGCACGCTGGAGGAGATAGGCCGCATCTTCGGCGTGACCCGCGAACGCATCAGGCAGATCGAGTCCAAAACCCTCAACAAACTCCGCGACCACGCCTTCGCGGACCAACTGCGGGGGTACCTGGACTGAGGGAGTTTGGTTGTCGGGTGCGGGTGCGGGTGCGTCGGGCCGGTGGCGGGCCTGGAAAGCAGTGGGCGCAGCCCCTGCTTTCCAGGGGCGCGGGGAACTGCGCGAGAAGCCCCCACCGGACGGACGTCTGGGGGTCGTAGGGGCGCAGCCCCTGATGGATGGGACGGGTAGGGGCGGCGGGGGCGAAACCCACCCCCGCACACCCCACCCCCTCAGTCCACCTCGGCCACAGCCTCCGCGAACTGCGCCTTGTACAGCCGCGCATAGGCGCCGTCCGCGGCCAACAACTCCTCGTGCGCCCCCTGCTCCACGATGGCCCCGTTCTCCATCACCAGAATCGTGTCCGCATCCCGAATCGTCGACAGCCGGTGCGCGATCACGAACGACGTCCGCCCGTGCGCCAACTTGGCCATCGCCTTCTGGATCAACACCTCCGTACGCGTGTCCACCGAAGACGTCGCCTCGTCCAGCACCAGGATCACCGGATCCGACAGGAACGCCCGAGCGATCGTGATGAGCTGCTTCTCACCCGCGCTCACCCCGGTCCCCTCGTCGTCGATCACGGTGTCGTAGCCGTCGGGCAACGTCCGCACGAACCGGTCCGCGTGCGCGGCCCGGGCCGCCTCCTCGATCTCCCCCCGCGTCACCTTCCGCGAGGCGGACGCCCCGTAGGCGATGTTCTCCGCGATGGTCCCCCCGAACAGCCAGGTGTCCTGGAGCACCATCCCTATGCCGTCCCGCAGTTCGTCCCGCGACATGGAGGCGACATCGACGCCGTCGAGCGTGATCCGCCCCCCGGTGACCTCGTAGAACCGCATCAACAGGTTGACCAGCGTGGTCTTCCCCGCGCCCGTCGGCCCCACGATCGCGACCGTGTGCCCCGGCTCGACCACCAGCGACAGATCCTCGATCAGCGGCTTGTCGGCCTCGTACCGGAAGGAGACCCCCTCCAGCGCGACCCGCCCCCGCAGCTCCTCCGGCCGCACCCCGGGCACCGCGTCGGCCTCCTGCTCCTCCGCGTCGAGCAGCTCGAAGATCCGCTCGGCGGAGGCGACGCCGGACTGCACCAGGTTCGCCATCGAGGCGACCTGCGTCAGCGGCATCGAGAACTGCCGCGAGTACTGGATGAAGGCCTGCACATCACCGATGGACAGGGCACCGGAAGCGACCCGCAGTCCGCCCACCACCGCGACCAGCACATAGTTGATGTTCGACACGAAGAACATCAGCGGCTGCATGATCCCGCTGTTGAACTGGGCCTTGAACCCGGCCTCGTACAGCCGCTCGTTCTCCTCGGCGAACTGCTTCGCCGACTCCTCCTGCCGCCCGAACACCTTCACGAGCGTGTGCCCGGTGTACATCTCCTCGATGTGCGCGTTGAGCTTGCCCGTCACCCGCCACTGCGCCACGAAGTGCGGCTGCGACCGCTTGCCGACCCGCGTGGCCACCACGAACGACACCGGCACGGTCACCAGCGCGACCAGCGCCAGCAGCGGCGACACCCAGAACATCATCACCAGCACGCCGATGATGGTGAGCAGCGAGTTGACCAGCTGCCCCATGGACTGCTGGAGCGTCTGGCCGATGTTGTCGATGTCGTTGGTCGCCCGGCTCAGCACCTCACCGCGCTGGCGCCGGTCGAAGTACGACAGCGGCAGCCGTGACAGCTTCGCCTGCAGCTCCTCGCGCATGTGGTAGACGGTCCGGTTGATCGCCCGGTTGGAGAGCCGGGTCGCCGCCGCCATCAGCAGCCCCGCCACCAGGAAGATGCCGAGGGCAACCAGCAGCACCGCGCCGACGGCGTCGAAGTCGATGCCCTTGCCGGGGGTGAAGTCCGTGCCCGACAGCATGTCGGCGACCGCGCCGTCCCCGCGCTCGCGCATGGAGGCGAGAACCTCGGCCTTCGTGGCACCCGCCGGCATCTCCCGCCCGACGACCCCCGCGAAGACGAGGTCGGTCGCCCGGCCGAGGATGTACGGCCCCAGCACCGAGAGACCGACGCTGAGCACCGCGCACACGATCATCGCGTACATGGTGAGGCGCTCGGGCCTGAACTGCGCGAGCAGCCGTTTCCCGGACCCCTTGAAGTCCATGGAGTGCTGGTCGGGGGCCCCGGCCCCCGCCATCCGTGCCAACGGCCCGGCCATCAGGCTGCCTCCGCTTCCGTGAGCTGGGAGAGGACGATCTCCCGGTACGTCTCGTTGTCGGCCATCAGCTCGTGGTGGCGTCCGGTGCCGACGACCCGGCCCTCGTCGAGGACCACGATGCGGTCGGCGTCCCGGATGGTCGCCACCCGCTGGGCCACGATCACCACGGTCGCGTCGGCGGTCTCCCGCGCCAGCGCCGCGCGCAGGGCGGCGTCGGTCGCGTAGTCCAGCGCGGAGAAGGAGTCGTCGAACAGATAGATCTCCGGCCGCTGCACCAGCGTCCGCGCGATCGCGAGCCGCTGCCGCTGGCCGCCGGACACGTTGGTCCCGCCCTGCGCGATGGGGGAGTCCAGCCCGTTCTCCAGCCGCTCGACGAACTCCTTGGCCTGCGCCACCTCCAGCGCGTGCCACAGCTCCTCGTCGGTGGCGTCCGGATTGCCGTACCGCAGGTTCGTCGCCACGGTCCCCGAGAAGAGGTACGGCTTCTGCGGTACCAGCCCCACGGTCCTCGCCAGCAGCTGCGGATCGAGCGTCCGTACGTCGACGCCGTCCACCAGCACCTCGCCCTCGGTGGCGTCGAACAGCCGGGGCACCAGCCCGAGCAGCGTCGACTTCCCGCTGCCGGTCGACCCGATGACGGCGGTCGTCTCACCGGGCCGGGCGACGACCTCGATCGACCGGAGCACCGGCTCCTCGGCCCCCGGATAGCGGAAGCCCGCGCCCCGTACCTCCAGGAACCCGTGCCGCCGCAGCTCCCGGACGGGTGCCACCGGCGGCACCACGCTGGTGTCGGTGTCGAGCACCTCCTGGATGCGCTCGGCGCACACCTCCGCGCGCGGCATCATCATGAACATGAAGGTGGCCATCATCACGGCCATCACGATCTGCATCAGATAGGCGAGGAACGCGGTGAGCGCTCCGATCTCCATCCCGCCGCTGTCGATGCGATGGGCACCGAACCACACCACCGCGATCGACGACAGGTTGATGACGGTCATCACGATCGGGAACATCAGCGCGAGCATCCGCCCGGTACCGAGGGACACCTCCGTCAGATCGACGTTCGCCTTCCGGAACCGGTCCTTCTCGTAGTCGTCCCGCACGAACGCGCGGATCACCCGGTTGCCGGTGATCTGCTCCCGCAGCACCCGGTTCACGGTGTCCAGCCGCTCCTGCATGGCGCGGAACAGGGGGCGCAGCCGGCGCACGATCAGGCTGACCGAGATACCGAGCACCGGTACGACGGCGAGCAGCACTCCCGACAGCGGCACGTCCAGCCCGAGCGCCAGCACGATGCCGCCGACGCACATGATCGGCGCCGACACCACCAGCGTGAACGTCATGAGCACCAGCATCTGCACCTGCTGGACGTCGTTCGTCGTCCGGGTGATCAGGGAGGGGGCCCCGAAGTGACCGACCTCACGTGCCGAGAACGACTGCACCCGGTCGAACACGGCCGCCCGGATGTCCCGGCCCACCGCCGAGGCGGTGCGGGCGCCGTAGTACACGGCACCGATGTTGCAGACGACCTGCACCAGCGAGATACCGACCATCAGCGCCCCGAAGGACAGGATGTAGCCCGTGTCCCCCTCCACCACGCCCTTGTCGATGATGTCCGCGTTCAGAGTGGGCAGGTAGAGCGTGGCGCACGTCTGCACGAACTGCAGCAGCACCAGCAGGGTGATCGGTGTCCGGTACGGACGGAGATGACTTCTCAGCAATCGTATGAGCACGCGAGATCTCTCGGGGTCGAGGAAGGGGTTCGGGATGCACCACCCCCCATCGTCGGACACTCCCCCCGCGTTACCTCAACCGAATTAACCCGACGGTGAAGCCTCGACGCCTTGAAGACCGAACCGCACGACGGCCGCGGCCACAGCCGCGTCCTCGTCCGCGTCCTCAGACCCTGAACGCCCCGGGGTGGGTCTGCTCACGCACCGCCACGTACTGCTGCCGCACCGCCTGCCCCACCGCCAACTCGTCCCCGGGGTCCAGCACCTGCGCCGCCGCCCCCGGCCACATGGGTGGTGTACGCGGATCGAGCGCCCCCTGCGAGACCCCGAGCGCCCAGGCGGCCTGACGTGCGGCGCCCACCGCCGCGTAGTCCGCCGGCTGCGGCACCACCACCTGCACCCCGAACAGCGCCGGCGCCGCCGCCTGCACCGCCGGCAGCTCCGCCGCCGCGCCCAGCAGGAAGATCCGCCGTACGTCGACGCCCCGGCCGCGCAGCACGTCCAGCGCGTCCGCGAGCCCGCACAGCATGCCCTCGAACGCGGCCCGCGCGAAGTGCTCGGGCTTCATCGACTCCCGCCGCAGCCCGGCCAGCGTCCCCGCCGTGTGCGGCAGATTCGGCGTCCGCTCACCCTCCAGGTACGGCAGCATCACCAGCCCGTGCGCCCCCGGCGTCGACTTCATCGCCAGATCGGACAGCGCCTCCAGATCGGGCACGCCCAGCAGTTCGGTCGCCCCGCGCAACGTCCGTACGGCGTTGAGCGTGGTGACGACCGGCAGATGCATCCCCGTGGCGTCGGCCAGTGAGGTGATCATCCCGGAGGAGTCGACGAGAGCCGTCGTGTGCACGGCCATGACCGACCCGGACGCCCCGAGCGACACGACCGCGTCCCCGAGCCCGATGCCGAGCCCGAACGCGGCGGCCATGGTCTCCCCGGTGCCGGCGGAGATGAGGAGCCCCTCCGGCGTCGTACCGGCGGCGTCCGAGGGGCCGAGCACCTCCGGAAGCATGACCTGGTGGCCGAGCGCCATCTCGACGAGATCCGTGCGGTACTGCCCGGTCGCCGCGTTCCAGTACCCGGTCCCGGACGCCCCGCCCCGGTCCGTCGTCCTCCTGACCGGCCGCCCCAGCAACTGCCAGACCAGCCAGTCGTGCGCCTGCAGCAGGACGGCCGTCCGCATCGCGGCATCCGGTTCCGTACGGCTCATCCAGCGCAGCTTGGTCACCGGCTGCGCCGCCCCCGGCACGCAGCCGACGGCCTCCGCCCACGCGCCGCGCCCCCCGAGCGCGTCGACGAGGTCGGCCGCCGCGACCTGGGTCCGCCTGTCGCCGCCGACCATCGCCGGGCGCACGCTGTTGCCCTGTGCGTCCAGCGCGATCAGCCCGTTCTGCTGGGACGAGACCCCGATCGCCTGCACACCCTCCAGCAGCCCGCCGCCGGCCGCCTCGCCCAGGGACAGCAGCCAGGCCTGCGGGTCGACGTCCGCCGGACGCCCCCCGCTCTCCGCCGGCTCCAACGGGTGCGGGGCATACCCCTGCCTGAGCACGGCCCCTGTGTCCGAGTCACAGACGACAATGCGCGTAAAATCGGGCGAACTGTCCAGCCCGGCGACTATCCCCATGGCAGAAATTCTGCCGCACCGGAAGGGGTGGGGGCGCCGCGTACCGGTCCGGCCGACTCGATCCGGTCCCTAGGTATTGCTCGTGCCCCAGTCGTCCGCGGCGGAGCCGTTGGCGTTGCGTTCACGCAGCGAGCGCACCCGCTCGGCGACGAGGTCGGGCACACGGTCCCCTACCTTCTCGCTGACCACGTGGTACGCCTTGCCCGCGTAGACGCGCCCCTGCTGGGCGGCCGACTCGGCGGTGTTGCGCACCGCGGGGTTCTGCGCCACCTGGCGCGCGGACTTCTTCAACTGCTCGTAGCGTTCGCGTCCGGCCTTCGTGCCCAGTACGTAGCCCAGGGCCAGTCCGGCAAAGAACGTGAGCCGATAGCGCATGGCAGCCACCCTTCCCTTACGTCTGCGTCGGTCCCTTGCGTGCCCTGCGCGGGCGACGGGGGATACCGATTGGCGGAGCACCCCCCTGCTTGCGCTAATGTATGTGTCGCAGCGAGCGCACGCCCCCTGGCGAATACCCAGGGAGCTACGATCGATGCAGCGAGGCAATCCTCCGTAGCTCAACTGGCAGAGCAGCCGGCTGTTAACCGGCAGGTCACTGGTTCGAATCCAGTCGGGGGAGCTTCGATCTTCCGTAGCTCAATTGGCAGAGCAGCCGGCTGTTAACCGGCAGGTTACTGGTTCGAGTCCAGTCGGGAGAGCAGTGAGGAAGGACCCCGGCGGGGTCCTTTTTCATGTCCGGGGGAACCGCGTGCGCGCCGCCGAAGTCCTCAAGGTCAAGAAGCGCATGCGAAGGCCGACCATCCGAAGCAGGAGATCGTATGAGCGGCTATGCTGCGGCAGACGGCGCGCACACATGTACGCGACACGCCGTACGGGGCGGTAGCTCAGCCGGTTAGAGCAGCGGACTCATAATCCGTCGGCCGTGGGTTCGAGTCCCACCCGCCCCACCGCTCGCTACGCGAGGAGAACCGTTCTGACCAGCACTTTCGCTGGTCGGGACGAGAGGCTGAGAGTCCTGGCGACACCGTGGTGATCATGATTTCATGATCGTCTGGACAAATTCTGGACGCCGATTCCGGTCAAGTCGGGCGTAGCGCCTATGTGGCACGTCGTGTCGACGTCGAGCAGGTCTCCGCCGGCTCGCCCCGTGGCGGGAAGCGGCCCATGGGGACGCCCTGGCATCCAGCGCACTTCCCTCGTGTGGTCTGTTTGTGATCGATGGCTGCGTCCAATGTTGGTGATGTATCTTGAGGGCATACATCGTGGATGCTGGAGGTGTCCGATGTCCGTCACGCAGATTGATCTCGACGACGAGGCGCTGGCCGAGGCCATGCGGCTCATGGGCGTCACGACGAAGAAGGAGACCGTCAACGCGGCCCTTCGGGACTATGTGGCGCGGATCAAGCGGCTTGAGGCTGCGGAGAAGTTGGCCGCGCGGGGTGCGCGTGGTGAGTTCGAGCAGGCCGCGGCGGCGCATGACGCGGAGAAGCGTGCGCGACGCGAGGCCTTCGAGTGATCACGTATCTGGTGGACACCTCGGCTCTGTGGCACCTGTTCCGTACCCCGGGTGCGTTGCGTCCCTGGGAGGGACATATTGCCGCCGGGGTGTTCCACCTGTGCGAGCCGACACGTGCCGAATTTCTCTACTCGGCGACCAGCCCGTCTCACCGGGATGAGCTGGCAGAGGAACTGGACGCGCTCTGTCTGCTCTCACCGGTTCCCAAGAACGCCTGGCGCTGGGTCGACACCGCCCAGTACAAACTGACCCAGCGCGGCCGGCATCGGGCGGCGGGAGCGATCGACCTGCTGGTGTGTGCGACAGCTGTGCACCATGGGCACACCGTCCTTCATGTGGACAATGACTTCGTGACGGTGGCCGGAGTCCTCAAGGAGGTCCAGCAGCGAGACGTACGAGCCTGATCTCGGGAAGCAGGATCACGTCTGTTGGCTTCTGACCTGGGTGATCGATGTTTCCGGGGCCCATCAGCAGTCCTTCCGGTAACGGGTTCGACCGTACGCACCGCCGCACGACGCCTCATGGCTCGCGGGATCGCTTGGGCCAAGGCGGTTTCTACTGGGCCTGGCCGACCTGGCGTGCCTGGCGGCATGCTGGTGAGTCGGGGAGTCGACGTTCACCGTCCACTCGATGCGACCGCGCCCGTTGGTTCGCGCCGGGGAGTGCGAGCACGCCTGCCCACACTTCCCGGCGCTGTCGGCGGTTCAGCCTTGACCAAGCACACGGACCTTGATCGAGCCGGCAGGGGTCCCCCGGGGAAGAGACTCGGCCAAGCAGCCGTTTCCCCGAGCCGGAGCCTCGTTGCCCAGATGTCCTACGCCACGGCGCTCCCCGTGACCGAGCCCGCCCGTGTCCCCGTCCGTTCCGGCGCAACTCCCCGCCACTGTCCCGGACTTCACGGGGCGGGCGGCCTTATTGACAGAGCTGAGAGAGATCCTGGCGTCGGCTGAGGGCGGGGTCATGGCTGTCTCCGCGCTCGCCGACATAGGCGGGGTGGGCAAGACGGCGCTGGCGGGACATGTGGCGCACCAGGCACGCGGCGCTTTTCCGGACGGCCGGCTGTACGTGGATCTGCAGGGCGCGGGCCCGCGGCCTGCGGACCCTGAGTCGGTGCTCGGGTTGTTCTTGCAGGGCCTGGGGATCGCGGACTCGGCCATCCCCAGCTCGATGGAGGGCAAGGCGGCGCTGTACCGCTCAGTCCTGGACGGCCGCCGGGTCCTGGTCCTGCTCGACAACGCCCGGGACACCGCCCAGGTCCGCCCCCTGTTGCCTGGCACGGAGGGCTGCGCGGCCCTCGTCACCTCCCGCGTACGTATGGTTGACCTGGCGGGTGCCCACCTCCTCGACCTGGGCAGTAGCCCGTCCTTGCCCAGCGGTGCTGAAGCGATGAGGGGGCTGCTGGCCTCCGGGGGCGGCTCGGCTGGTCGGTGAGGTTGACCGCGCACAGCGGGCCGCAGTCGCGTTCGAAGAGGAGGGTGCCGGGCGTGCTGTCCAGCCGGTGGAAGTTCTCGTCCCCGCAGGCCCGGGTTGGTGCGGCGCAGGCGCAGGGCGGAGCGGTGGAGCTGGAGCCTGGAGGTGCGGTCGGCCTGGTTGGCTCGGCGGTGTAGCACTTCCAGTCGTCGGGTTGGGGTAGCCGGGGCGTTGCTGACATGGCTGTGCTGAAGTCGAAGTGCGGGGTGTCGCCGGTCCAGCGGAGGGGGATGCGAGCGGTCGTGGCCCCGGACAGTGTGGCCGGAGCGTTCCCAGGTTGGGTCCTGGAGGGCCGATGAGGGGAGGTCTTCGACTCGTAGAGGCCGAGGTCTTCGCCCTGGTAGATGTCCGCGCTTCGCGGCATACCTGCGGGTCTGCCGCGAAGCGGCGGCGACGAGTACACGACAATACGCGGGCCTTGTGCGCACTTTGGAACGGTCAAACGTCCTGCCCACGGCCCGCCGGAAGCGGCTGCTGATGGAATCCGTCAGCGGTCAGGTCCCATGCGTCGACGGCGAAGTCGGTGCCGCGGGTGCCTGTCGCATGGGCTTGCAGCCGCCATGGTCGGTCGCCGGTGGGATAGAACCTGAAGGTGAGAGTCTGGCCGGACGCGAGGTAGATCTCGACGATCGAGCGGTCGACGATGACGCGGAGTTCGACGGATGCGCCGGGGACGTGCGCGACCGGGCAGGGCAAGGTGTACGTGCCCGGACGCGCTCGTGGGTCCAGTGAGGCGTGGTCGCGGTTCACGGTGAGCCGCCCGGCGCTCGGGTCGACGGTGATGTCGAGGTATTCGGCGCCGTCGGCCGAGGTGATGAGACGCAGCCCGCTCATGCCGGTGGGGTCGGGGGTCAGGACCGCGGTGAGGTCGAAAGTGCGGCTGACCTCCCCGAGCTCGACCGGCTGAGATCCAGTGACGTGTGCGGTGCTGTGCAGGACTCGATCCCCGCGCAGGCCGAGCAGTTCGCGTGCGGGGCGCTGGCCGACCGTGCCGTCGTCGGCCAGGGTCAGTTCGCGCGGGAGGGTCAGGGTTCCTGCCCAACCGGCTTCGTGCGTCCAGGAGTCGTCACGGGCCTCCCACGACCAGCCCCACAGCAGCCACCGGTCTTCCTCGGGGGCCTTGAGCAGGGCGGGTGCGTAGAAGTCCGGGCCGTGGTCCAGCCGTACAGGCGGTGCGTGCGCGGTGAAACGGCCCTGTTCCTCGTGGCCCGTGTAGGCCGTCACATGGATCGGGCCGCCCTGAGGGCTCCAGTCGCTGATGATCAGAATGCCGCGGTCGCCGAAGGCCGCGTACTGGGGGCATTCCCAGCCGGCCGGAGCGGTGGTGTCGGTTGGGCTGCCGGTGTGGAAAGGGCCAAGGTAGGCCCAGTTCTCCAGATCGTCGGACTCGTAGAGGAGTGCCGCGCCGCGGCCGTCGGCCAGTGCCGCGCCGACCAGCATCCGCCGGCGGCCGTCCTGCTGCCAGACGTAGGGGTCGCGGTACATGGTCGTATCCGCGGGCGGCTTCGGGATGAGAAGCTCCGGCCGCTTGGTCCACGTGTGGCCGCCGTCGTGGGACTCGGCGGTGGTGACCGGCTGCCACCAGCGGTCGCTGCGGTGGGCGGAGTAGAAGGCCAGCAGTCGGCCGTCGGAGGAGATGGCGTTGCCGGAGAAGCAGCCGTCGGCGTCGTCGCCTTCGGGCGTGGGGGAAAGGGCCGGCGGGAGTTCTTCCCAGGTGATCAGGTCGGGGCTGCGGAAGTGGCCCCAGTGGATGTTCGCGTGGTGTGGGGCGTACGGGTTGTACTGGAAGAACACGTGGTAGTGGCCGTCGTGGAAGGCCAGTCCGTTGGGGTCGTTGATCCAGTTGCGGGGCGGGCGCAGGTGGACGGCGGGCAGGTGGGGGTCGGAGGGCGGCGTGGACACACGTGGCCTTTCGAAGGGTGCGCGAGGCGCAGGGGGGTGGCAGAGGAAGTGGGGGGCAGGAACCGGCGGTCCCGCGGGGGTCAGCCCTTGACGCCGCTGGAGGCGATGCTGGAGACGAAGGCTCGCTGGAAGGCCACGAACAGCGCGAGCACCGGCACGGTGATCATCGATGAGTACGCCATGATCTCGCCCCAGGAAGGGTTGAGCTGGAAGAAGTACTGGACGCCCACCATGACCGGTCGGAGTTCCTCGCTCTGGACGACCATCAGTGGCCACAGATAGGAGTTCCAGGCCGGCAGGAAGGTCAGGATGGCGACCGTGGCGATCGCCGGGCCGGACAGCGGCATGACGATGCGTCGGTAGATGCCGAACCAGCCTGCCCCGTCGATGACGGCGGCTTCGTCGAGCTCCTTGGGGATGCTCTGGAAGTACTGGTGGAACAGGAAGATGGAGAAGGCGTTGGCGACGAAGGGAAGGATCTGCACCTGGTAGGTGTCCAGCCAGCCTTCGGTCAGGGTGAAGTGGAAGCCGTTGGCCTCGAGCCAGGGCAGTTGGTTGACCCACCAGACCAGCGGCAGGGCGAAGGTCTCGAACGGCACGATCAGCGTTGCGATCACGGCGGTGAGAACGATCTTCTTGCCGCGCCAGCGCAGCCGGGACAGGGCGAACGCGGCGAGGCTGTTGACGAAGATACCCAGGACCACGGTGACGGCGGAGATCCCGATGGAGTTGAGCAGGAACCGGGCGGCGGGCACCCGGTCGAAGACCCCGCTGTAGTTGTCCAGGGACAGATGACCGACGGGCAGGAACGCCTTGATGCTGTCAAGATCGCCGAAGATCTGCTGGTCGGGCTTGAGTGACGACACCAGCATGAACACGATCGGGAAGGCGAAGAACAGCGCGAGCGCGGTGCGCGCCGCCTGTACGACGAGCGTGCGCAGCAGCGGCCTTGGGGGGCCCGGGCGTGCGGGGGCGGGGGTTGCGGAGGTCATGTCAGTCCTTCTCCCGGGTGAGGAGGCGTTGTACGAGGGAGACGGCCAGCACCAGGACGAAAAAGACGAGGGAGATCGCGGACGCGTATCCGGTCTGCTGCTGCGCGTATCCGGTCTGCACGGCCTGGTAGACGACCGTGGTGGTGGAGTCCAGGGGCCCGCCCTGCGTCATCACGCTGACCTGTGCGAACAGGCTGAACGCGGCGATCGTGATCGTGATGAGCACGAAGGTGCGGGTGGTGCGCAGGCCGGGCCAAGTCACGTACCTGAAGCGCACCCAGCGAGTGGCCCCGTCGATGTCTGCGGCCTCGTACAGGTCCTGCGGGATCGTCTGGAGTCCGGCCAGCCAGATGACCATGTGGAAGCCGACGCCCTGCCAGACGGACATGAGGATGATGGCGGGCATGGCCGTGGACGGGTTGTTCAGCCAGTCCGGGCCGTCCACGAGGCCGAGGGTGAGGCGGGAGATCAGCTCGTTGACCAGCCCGGTCTTCTGGTACATGAACGTCCACAGGATCGACACCACCACCATCGAGGTGACGACCGGGATGAAGTAGACGGTGCGGAAGAAGTTGACGCCCTTGACCTTGGCGTTGACGAGCAGGGCGAGCACCAGGGCCAGGCCGCCCTGGAGCGGGACGACGACCGCGGCGAAGTAGAAGGTGTTGCGCAGCGACTTGTAGAACAGCGGATCGTCCAGCAGGACGCGGAAGTTCTGCAGGCCGGTGAACTCGGCCGGGGTCGGCGACACCAGGCGGGCGTTGGTGAATGCCAGCGCGAAGGCCAGCACCACCGGGATGACGAAGAACAGCAGCAGCAGGAAGACGGCGGGGCTCACCATGCCGAGAGCCGCGAGGCTTTCCCTGCGCCGTGCTCGCCCACGCGTGGCTCGCCGGGTCTGAGGGGCACCGGCAGCGGTACCGGATCGAGAGGATATTGAGGTCACTGTGGTCGTCATGCGACATCCAGGCAGGTATGTGTCCCGGCGGAGGCGGCGGGGAGGAACCGCATCCGCCGGGACGGGTGGACGCGGTCAGCTGCCGGTGGAGTAGTTGTTGGTCGACAGGTTGTTGTCGATCTGACTGACGGCCTGGTCGAGGGCGCCCTTGACGTCGGCGCCGGCCAGGATGTCCCGAGCCGTCTTCGAGAAGACAGTGGAGATGTAGGGGTAGGCCGGGGTGACGGGGCGGACCACAGCGAACTGCTGTGCTTCCTTGAGGAAGATGTTGAACTGGCCGCCCGTTTCGTAGCCCTTCACCTGTTGCGCCGCCTCGTCGGTGGCGGGGATGGTGCCGGTGGCCTTGGCGAAGTCGACGTAGTACTTCGTCTGCCGGGTGAAGTTCAGATACGCCTGAGCGCCCGCCTTGTTGGAGCAGCTGGAACTCATGCCCCACTGCCAGGAGGCTCCGCCGATCTTGGGTCCGTCGCCGAAATCGACCGGCGGGAGGATCGCCAGGTCGCTGCCGAACTTGTCGATGTTGGCCTGGGCCGACCAGCTGCCGTCCCACTGGATGGCGGTCTTGCCGTTGCGGAAGTCGTCGCCGGGGCTCTTGCTGGACTTCTGCGGCGCGTAGCCCTTCGTGACCAGCGAGCGGAACCACTTGCCCCACTCGACGGCCTTCTCGCCGTTGAGCGCGTCCTTGGCCGTCTTGTAGTCCGAGCGGTCGATGAGGTCGCCGCCGAAGCTCTGCAGCATCGGGGAGTAGGCGTACGGCCACCACTCGCCGGGGTCACCCGTGCCGAGGTCCAGGCTGTTCTTGAACTTGCCGCTCGCCTTCAGCTTGGCGAGCGCGTCGCTGAACTCGTCCTTGGTCCAGGGCTTGTCGAGGGTGGGTACGCGGATGTCGAACTTGTCGAGGACCGACTTGCGGGAGTACATGGTCAGCGCGACGTCGTAGAACCCGAACGCGTAGGTCTTGTCCTGGTACGTGCCGACCGTGCTGGGCAGCTGGTCCTTCACGGCGACCTTGCCCTTGGACAGGTCGAGCGGCGCGAGGTACCCGCCCCAGGCCCAGTTCGGGACGTTGGGGCCGTCGACGTCGAGGATGCACGGCAGCTTCTTCGCGGAGGCCGCGGCCACCACCGAGTCGTTGTAGGAACCCTGCGGGAACGCCTGGATCTTGACCTTGTACTTGTTCTGGCTGGCGTTGAAGTCCTTGACGATCTGCTTCACGACGCCGTACTCGGCGGCGTTGCCGGCGTTGTGCGTCCACAGGGTCAGGGTGTTGCCGTCGGCGCCCGAGGAGCCGGTGCTGCCACTGCCGCCGCAGCCGACTACGAGCGCCGCCGAGGCGAGGGCGGCTATGCTCGACACCGCGAGGCGCCTGGTTCTCGATTCCACGAGGGTTCTGCACCGAGCCGTCTGCGCAGATCACGTAAGGCTTTCGCAGTTGGCTCCGCGACTCGATCCCGGCGCCCGTAAGGGCTGCTGTCAGCTTGTGCCAGACCAGCCGGTAGCCGACCTCCGGGAACAGGCACATCGCGAGAAGGAAGTAGACCCCGACCCGGGAAGGCAGATCCCGTAACCGGCGCTGCATGCAACGGGTTTCATCCAGAACGGCATCGACGAGGTCGAAACGGTATGACCTGCGTCAACTCGCCCAGGTGACCGGGCGCGAACCGGCCCTCGGCCACAATGGACTCACGGGTGACCCTCGCCAGACCGGATGGCAGGACAGAATGATGCGTGGCCAACGGGGCTCCTCAGCGGCCGGAAGTCTTGGCGGACCACCTGACCGATGCGGCCCCGTTGCCCGCGTTCCTGCCCGACACCGAACCCCCTTGCCACCAGCGGAAATACACTGGCTACCCGGCCTTGGGGCAAGGCCCTACGAAGCACCTCGACCGAGGACAGTCAATGTGGTCGATTTGGTGACGAGAGCCGAAGTGCATAGACATCATTGGCTCATGCATAAGCTCGAGGCGCACGAGGTGCCCCTGCACAAGGTCTTCAGCAGTGACTACGACTTCCGGATCCCGGACTACCAGCGCCCGTACGCCTGGCAGGAAGAGCAGGCTGTCCAGCTTCTCACTGACCTGGACGAGGCGCTGGACCGCGGATCCGAAGAGCCCTACTTCCTGGGCTCCGTGGTCCTGGTCAAGGACATGGGCACCACTGTCGCCGACGTCATCGATGGTCAGCAACGGCTGACTACGCTGACGATCCTGCTGTCTGTCCTCCGCGACGTGACGGAGGATGAGGAACTCCGCGCCGAACTGGACCGGATGGTGGTCGAGCCGGGCCGTAAAGTCCTGGGCCTCGCGACCAAACCCAGGCTGGCGCTACGCTCCCGTGACGCGGCGTTCTTCAAGAAGTACGTGCAAGCCCGGGGCGCAGTGCCGACACTGCTCGCCCTGGCAGAGAACGCCCTGAAGACCGACGCGCAGAGAGCCGTCCAGGCGAACGCCCGTGGCCTGCACCGGATCGTCTCGGTCTGGTCCGAGGACCGGCGCTTGGCCCTGGCCCGGATACTCAGCCACCGCACTTTCCTGGTCATCGTCAGCACGCCGGACCTGGACAGCGCCCACCGCATCTTCAGCGTGATGAACTCCCGTGGCCTGGACCTGTCGCCCACCGACATCTTCAAGGCCCGCATCATCGGTGATCTGAAGCCGGCGGCGGCCGAGGAGTGCGCAGCCCGCTGGGAGGACGCCGAGGAGGCGCTCGGGCGGGAGGGCTTCGCCGACCTTTTCCTGCACCTGCGCATGATTTATGCCAAGAAGCGCGGAGAGAAGGAACTACTCAAGGAGTTTCCCGATCAGGTGCTCAGCCTCTACTTGCCCGACCGCGCAGAGGAGTTCGTCAACGAGGTGATCGAGCCGTACGCCGAGGCGTACGCGCAGATCCGCGACCGGAACTACAGCGCCGCCATCGGTGCCGAGAAAGTCAACGCCTGGTTCAAGCGTCTCTCACAACTGGATGTCAACGACTGGCGCCCCGCTGCCCTGTGGGCGCTGCGCAACCACGGCGGTGATCCAGAATGGCTCGACAAGTTCTTCCGCGCTCTCGAACGGCTCGCGGCCAGCATGTTCATTCGCCGCGTCTACTCCACCCCGCGTGTCACCCGCTACGCCGAGCTCCTCCGCCAACTCGACCAAGGGCAGGGCCTGTCCTCCCCGGCGTTTCATCTGAACGCCGGGGAGAAGACGGAGACCCGGGCCCGGCTGGACGGTGACGTGCATCCCAAGATCCGCAGGTATGTCTTGCTCCGGCTTGACGAGCTGCTCGCCGCCTCGCAGGGCGTGACCTACGACCACGCCCTCATCACCGTCGAGCATGTACTGCCGCAGAATCCGAAGCTCGCCTCGCAGTGGACTCGCCTCTTCGACGGTTACCAGCGCGCCCACTGGACGGACCGGATCGGCAATCTTGTGCTGCTGAACCGGACGAAGAACTCCCAGGCCGGCACTTACGACTTCGCCACGAAGAAGGCGAAGTACTTCACTGGCCGGACCGGCTCCGTCCCCTTTGCGCTCACCAGCCAGGTGCTCCAGCAGACCAAGTGGACTCCCAAGATCCTCGAGCAGCGGCAGAAGGAGCTGGTCGGCCGCCTGGTCGCTGAGTGGCGCCTGTGACGGGCAGACCGGGGAGGGTGGTGTCACCGGCCCCGGGAGCGTCCGAGTCCATGGTCGGCTGGCTCGGCGAAGACTCCGCCGGGCGACTCCGTCTGGAGATCGCCCTTTTCGCTGCCCCGGCGGCGTGACTGTCGTCGTACGACTCACGGAGTGTTGAGCGACGCGGGCAGCGAGCGCGTCGAGTGGCCGTCTGTGCCCGCCGGTTCAAGGAGAACTGCGATGCACACGCCGGGCCGCAGCGGCACGCTGTCGAACGGCCAAGCTGGACGCGGTCTCATTCCGGTTCGGTAGCTCGCACTCTGTCCATACGCGCCGGCCTGTGAAAATGCTCCCAGAGGCTCCACCCGGGGTGGAGCCTCTGCGCGTTGGAAGGGGGATCCGGTGCGGGCGAGTTCGTCCCCCTCGGCGGAACTGGGCGGACGCGGCTGCTGCGATCGCAAGCGTCTCTCTCAAAGGCTGTCAGGGGCCATCGAGGGGCCACAAGGACAGGAACAGACTGACAAGGACCACACCGCGCTGGCAACGATCAATGCGCTTGACCTGGGAAAACGTCACGGATCGGCGCTGATGGGCAAGTTCCGCCGAGATCCTCAAAGGACTCATAATCCGTAGGCCATGGGCTCGAGTCCCACCCGCCCCACTGTGCAGGTCTTTGACCTGCGGAAACGTCTCAGCGGGCGTGCGGATTCAGGACTTTGGCCCAACGGGCTGAATCCGCTGCTCGTGAGTTCAAGGGCGTTGTGATCGGCTCAGTTCGAACCGCTCCGACCTGCATAGACGTATCAGCCCACTGCCCGGCACAAGCCGCCGCGGTGGGCTCTGCGAGCGGGTGGACGCCGAAGTTGGGACGCTGATGGGACGCAGGTCAGCGGAAGTGGCTGCCCGGGGGACCTTCGCCCACGCTGCTCTGGCCGTGGGCGGCGGGGTCGGTGCGGTGTGGTGGCGGGCCACCGGGCCGAGCACCTTCATCGCGAAGTCCCCGGTCCGGGACGTCGGCCGGCCCGCGCCCATTCACCGCTGAGCTCGACGCCGCCGACGCAGGGCGCTCGGCTGGGTAACCCCAGCCGAGCGCCTTTTCACACCGTGACCAACTCCCTCGGTGCGTCCGGTCAGGTCCGGATCACCGGGATTCAGCGTGAACTCGCCGGCCCGCGGACGGTACCGGCACGCAGGCGGAGGCTCGTGAGCATCCTCGCCCAGTCCGCGGCGGTGCGGCCTGGCAGACCCTCCCCGGAGCACCGTCCGCCGGCCGGTCCACCGCCGTACCCGTCACCATCCCGTGCTCACTGCGCTCAGGTGGTGGGCACTGTCCGCCACTCCTGGCAGTTGTTGTTCAGCCAGGTCCACTGGCGTACGTCGGCGCCGTTGGCGGTACCGCAGTCGGCGACGTCGGCGACCTTGCCGCTGTTCTCGTTCACGATCCGCACGTAGTCACCCGTGGCCGTGTGTATCAGGCGGAACTTCTGGCAGTTGTTGTTCAGCCAGGACCACTGCCGGATGTCCGTGCCGTCGGTCGTCCCGCAGTCGGCGGTGTCCATGACCTTGCCGGTCGCGACGTTCACCAGCCGGTTGGTGTCGTCGCCCAGATCCTCGATCCGCCACTTCTGGTTGGCGCCGCCGTTGCACGTCCACTGGAAGATGTCGGTGCCGTCGGCGGTGTTGCCGCTCGCGACGTCCAGGCACTTGCCGCTGTTGCGGTTCACGAGCGTGTACGCGGTCGGGGTGGCCGCCGTCTCCCCGGAGGGACCCGGCAGGGTGGTGCCGAGGGCCACGGGGGTACCGAAGTTCGGCGTACCGTCCGCGTTCCAGGTGAACTTCTGGGCCCTGGTGGTGCGTTCGTTCCCGCAGCGGTCGGTGGTGGAGTCGTTGGCGTGGTAGACGATCCAGTTCTCGGTGTGGTCGGGCGAGGTGAAGAAGCCGTTGTGGCCGGGGCCGTAGACGCTCGCCGCGTCATTGCGGCTGAAGACCGGTGTCGGCTTCTTCGTCCACGCGGCGGGGTTCAGCGGGTCGCTGCCGGTCAGTTCCAGCTGGCCGAGCTGGTAGTCGGGGGTGTCGCAGGCGCTCGCGGCGTAGATGAGGAAGGTGCGGCCGTCACGCTGCAGCGCCTCAGGACCTTCGTTGATGGCTGCCTTCCGGGTCTCCCAGCTGAGGGTCGGCGTCGAGATGACAGTCCAGTTCCCACTGACGGTGTACGGGTTGGTCATCGGGGCGATGACCAGGCTGGGCGGCATGCCGCTGTTCGTTCTTCCGCTGCCGACCATGTACGTCTGACCGTTCACCCGCAGGACGCTCGCGTCGATCAGCCAGTTGGTCGGGTAGAGGTTGGGGCCGGTGATCATGGACTTGTAGGTGTAGGGGCCTTTCGGGTCCGTTCCCGCGCTCTCCAGGACATGCGTGCGCTGCGTCCCGTTCGCCCCGCAGCACGGAGTGCCGCTCTGCCCTGCGCTGTAGTACAGGTACCAGTGGCCGTCGGAGAAGTGGATCTCCGGGGCCCAGATGTTGGAGTTGCGGGTGGGGGTGGTGTCCGACCAGATCTGGACGCTGGGGGCGGTGGCGAGGCCGGCGAGGGTGGGCGACTTGCGCATGCCCAGGACACCGGTGAACGTCGTCGTGACGAGGTAGTAGTCGCCGTCGTAGTACTCCAGCCAGGGATCGGCGCCCTTCACCGACTTGAGCGGGTTCGTGAACGGGCGGCCGTCCACCGCGGACGCGGGGCCCTGTGCGCAGGCCAGCGCCATGAGCAGGGCCACGGCGCCGGCTAACCACAACCTGAGATGACGGAGGATCACGGTACTTCCTTACGTTGTAGGTGGGTTGGTTCCGGTCACTCGTAGGATCGGGAGGCCCAGGGATACCGGGTGTGGCTTGGTGCTTCCAGCCCGTCGGTGGCTTGAAAGGATTGGCCGCTCGGCATCCCGCGACGACTCGACCACGCATTGGGATGCGCGCGACAAGATCGCTTGGTAAGGACACGCTGTGGGGTTCACGAACGTCGCCGCGGCCGACATGGGCGTACGGGGAACGGGCGTGCGGAGGGCACGGGAGCAAAGTAAAGGGATGCCGGCGCCTCGGGGACAGCGCCGACATCCCTGTCGGTGTCGGGTCAGTTCGTCACGCGGAAGGTGGCGTCGCCGCGTGCTGTCGTGGTGGTGATCGTGTCGAGCTTCAGGTAGTAGGCGTAGTGGCGGATGTAGCGGTCGGGGTGGTTGTAGGACTGGAAGGAGGACCAGGTGGAGTCGGCGAGGCCGGCGACCTGGTTGAAGGTGGAGTCAGCGGCGAACTGGGCGGTGCCGTCGTTGCGGACCAGCTGGAAGTCGTTGTTCGCGTGCCGCAGGAAGTAGCCGGGGTAGTTGACCGACTCGAAGGAGACGGTGCCGGTGCCGGCCAGGCCGGGGCGCAGCCGGAACTGGGCGTCGGGGCCGGTGATGTTCTGGTCGATGCGCACGTCGAAGTTGGCGTGGCGTACGTACCGGTCCTGGAAGTTGAACGACTGGAGCCGCTTGGCCGGGGTGTCGCCCCAGCGGGCGAGGACGCGGGTCTCCTCGGCGGCCGTGAGGTTCAGGATCGAGCCGTGGCGCTTCTTGTTGACGCCCATGTTGTAGCTGCCTGCTGCCGGGAGCTGGTAGGTGCCGACGGCGGAGGGGTTGGTCGTGGTGACCGGCATGTAACCGCGTCCGGAGGAGTACTGGTCGAGGTACAGGGTCCACTCGTTGCGGTCGCGGAACTTCATCCACATGGGGCCCTCGACCTGGGCGCCGGTCAGGCCGATGCCGGAGAGGTTGCCGAGGTTGGTCCACGTTCCGAGGATCGAGTTGCTGCCTTCGAGGGTGATCTGGCCGTCACCGGAGGCCCGCACGTAGCGGTAGTTGCCCACGCCGGCCGGGACCTCGACGATCTGGGTGTCGATGAGTTCCTGGGTGCCGGGGCGGTCGATGTAGATCTGCGGGGTGGTGATGGTGCGGAAGTCGCTGGTGCGGGCGTAGTAGATGCGGTGCTTGGTCTTGCCGTCGAGGGGCTTGTTCGTCGCCCAGTACAGGACGTAGTCGTTGGTCTCGGGGTTCCAGATCGCCTCGGGCGCCCAGGCGTTGCGTCCGTCGGGGATCGCGCCGGCGACGTTGAGCAGCCACGGCTCCGACCAGTTGACCAGGTCCGTCGACTCCCACACCACGAGGTTGCGGCTGCCGTTGTTGATGGAGTCCGGCCATGACTGCCCACAGCTGATGCACAGATCCGTCGCGATGATCCAGTACTTGCTGCCGTCAGGGGACCGCACCAGTGCGGGGTCGCGCACCCCCTTCGTGCCGACGGTGGAACGCAGGATCGACGCTCCGTTGTTGAGGTCGCTCCAGTTGAGGCCGTCCGTGCTGTGCGAGAGGTACATCTGCTGACCGGTCGACCCCTCCCCGGTGAAGTGCAGCATCAGGTAGCCCGGGTCGGCGGCGGCCGCACGCTGAGGTGCGGCCAGGGATTGCGAGGTGAAGAAGAGGCCGACGGCGATGAATATCGCCGCGAGCCGGGTGAGCAGTCTTGACATGCGTGTGTCCTATCCTTCTGCGGGTGCCGGGACGGGGTGGAGACGGGGTGCCGGGCGCGCGACCGCTAACAGCCCGTGGCTGTGCCGCCGAGCAGGGCCCGGACACTGGTCAAGGTGCCGACGTCATGGACGCACTTGCCGCTGTGGCGGGTTTTGCCCCGGCGGCTGCCGTGGCTCTCGGCCCACGCGAACCGCTGGTCGTGCCGACGGGGCAGGGATGCTGGGGCGATGGCTGCGGCAGCGGCGGAACGGGCGCGCGGGCTTGGGTGCGTGGTGGTGTCGTCCGTGCGACGGGAGTGGTCGCCCCCGTCCCTGACGTCGCGCCAGGGGCGAGGACGGTGAGCGCCTCCGTCCAGGCCAACGGCCGACGGGCGATCGGCTCCGCGCCCAGGGAGGAGGGGAGAGCAGCGCTCATGACAGAGACATCCTTGTTTCACGTCGCGGAGCGGAAGCGGAGGCGAGCCAGGAGGGTCCGGCGAACAAGAACTGTTCGATATTACGGACATCGTTCGTTAATTCGGCCAAAAGTTAGAGGGGGGTAAAGCTGGTGTCAAGAGGTGTGAAGAGAGCGGAGCGGCGTGGCCTCCCTCGTGCTCGGGACAGGGTCTACGCATCAGGAGACGCGCCGGCACGTCACGCATAACGCAAAACCCGGAACGGGCGAAGGTGGAGCGGTGTCTGAGCGGCGCCCCGACGCCCGTCCTCGGGATTCACACCTGGCACACTGCTGCCCCCAGCACATCGGCAGGACGACGGGACGGGTGGCGTGAGGTGCGCTCGCAGACAGGACGGGAACGGCCGGACATCGCCGTCGTCATGGCGGCGCGGGCCGGGGACCGGCAGGCCGTGGAACAACTGGTACGGGACTTTCTTCCGTTGGTCTACAACATCGTCGGGCGGGCGCTGGACGGGCACAGCGACGTCGACGACGTGGTCCAGGAGACGATGGTGCGGGTCCTGGACGGGCTGCCCGGACTGGAGCACCCCGAGCGTTTCCGGTCCTGGCTCGTCGCCGTCACCGTGCGGCAGATCCGTGACCGGTGGCGCAGAGGGCGCACCCGGCTCGCCGCGGAGCCCCTGGAGGAGAACGCCCACGTAGCAGCCCCGCAGTCCGACTTCGCCGACCTGGCGATTCTTCAGCTCGCGCTGTCGGGCCAGCGGCGTGAAGCGGTGGAGGCGACCCGCTGGCTGGAGGACGAGGAACGTGAGGTGCTCGCGCTCTGGTGGATGGAGAGCGCCGGGGAACTGACCCGCGGTGAGCTCTCGGCGGCCTGCGGCCTCACACCGCAGCATGCCGCGGTCCGGATCCAGCGGGTCAAGGAACGGCTGGAGACGGCGCGCACCGTCGTGCGAGCCGTGGCGGCCTCGCCGCGCTGCCCGGACCTGGTCGCCGTGCTCGCCTCGTGGGACGGGCGGCCGTCCGGGCTGTGGCGCAAGCGGCTGGCACGCCATGTCCGTGACTGTCGGCGGTGCCTGGTGAGCTCGTCGGACCTGATGCCGGCGGAGGGGCTGCTGGCCGGCCTCGCGCTGGTGCCGGTGCCGATCGGCCTGGCCGGCCTGGTACTTGCCAGGACGCTGGGGACGGGGTCGGCCGGGGCGACCGTCAGCGCGAGCGCGGCCACCCGCACGGCGAGTGGTGCGAGCCGTACGGCGCAGACGATCGGGAAGCTGGCCGCCAAGCCCGCGGCCACGGCGGCCGCAGGGGCCGTCACGCTCACGGTTGCCGCAGTGGCCTGGTACGCAGCCGAGAGATCGCCCGAGCCGGCCCCGCGGCCCGCCGTCGCGGCGCCGCTGCCGACCGCCGCCTCGACCGTGCCGTCGTCCTCCCCGGGAACGGCCGCCTCACGGACACCGACACCGCCCCCGACCCCGACCCCGACACCGACCCGGGCGACGACCGCTGAGGCGCGGATTTCGGGGCCGCATGCCCTACGGTCGGTCGACAACCCCGGCCACTACGTGAGCCGGTCCGGCTTGCTCGGTGTCCTGGGCCCGGTCGGTGCCAACAGCTCCACGGTCACCCGGCAGGAGGCCACCTTCACCTTCGTCACCGGCCTGGCCGACCCCCGCTGTTACTCACTCAGGGACGCGACGGGCAGGTATCTGCGGCACTACGCCTTCCGTATCCGGCTGGACATCGACGACGGATCCGCCCTCTTCCGGAAGGACGCCACCTTCTGCCCCCGTTCCGGTTCCACGGCCGGTTCGGTCTCCCTGGAGTCGTACAACTACCCGGGCCGCTACCTCCGCCACCGGGACAACCTCCAGTTGTGGCTCGACCGCTCGGAGAGCACGGCCTCATATCGGGCCAGCCGCTCCTTCGTCCTCCAGGCGCCCTGGAGCTGACGCCGAACGGCCTGCCCTGAAGAGAGTTGTTCGACGTATCGGACATAGTTCGCAAAGTGTTGACGCTGGCTCCCGGTTCACTTCAAACTCACGCAGCGCGATGTCATACGGGCGGCACGTCGGCACCTCGGCCGAGGTCTCGGGCCGCCCCCTCCTCAAGCATGTCTTCATCACGCTCCTCGTGACTTCAAGTCTGTGGTCGTAGTCGTTAGTTCAAATCGCTCTGATCTGCTCTGACCTGCTGACGCTGGACGATCCGTGGAGCGACTGATCCTGGACACCGGCGTGCTGATCGCGATCGAGCGCCGGAAGGTCTCCCTCGACCAGGCGCTGGCCGACGACGACGATCCGGCGATCGCCGCCATCACGGTGGCGAAACTGCTCCAGGGCGTGGAACCGGCGGACGATACCAACCGGGTCGCCCGCCAGTCCTTCGTCGACACCGTCCTCGCCACCATCCCGGTCGAGGAAAACACCGTGGACGTGGCCCGCGCGCACGCGCGGCTGCTCGCGCATGTCCGCAGAGCCGGCCAGCCCCGAGGTGCCCACGACCTGATCGTCGCGGCCACCGCGCTGACCACCGCGCGCACGGTGGTCACCCACGTCGGTGTGCCAGATCTCGCCCCAGGTGCGGGCCGTGGTCTGGCACCGGGTGGCCCGAGGTATCCGCCCCTGCTCGTACGCGGCGAAGACCTTGGTGAAGTCGTCACCGTGCTCGGTGAGCCCGCGGCCGAGGGCTTCGGCGTCCTCCAGGGCCTGGCAAACGCCCTGCCCGAGGTACTGGAGCATGGGGTGGGCCGCGTCGCCGAGGAGGGCCACCCGGCCGGTGGTCCAGCGGTCGAGGGGTTCGCGGTCGTAGGTCTTCCAGTGCCGGCTGCGGTCGACAAGCGCCACGCCGCGGCGCACTTCGTCGCACGCGGTGGCGAAGCGGGCGTCCAGTTCCTCGGGGCCGCCCCAGCCGTCCTTGCCCTGCTGGGAGGAGTCGCTGTGGAAGACGGCGACGGTGTTGTACAGCTCGCCGCGCCGGATCGGGTACTGGATCATGTGCATGCCTGGTCCGATCCACAACACCACGCTGTCACCGTCGATCCCCGCGCCGAGGTCGCCCACGGGCATGGTGCCGCGGTAGGCGGCGTACCCGGAACACACAGGCTCGTCGTCGGCGATCAGCCCCCGCACACGGGAGTTGAGGCCATCGGCGCCGATCACCGCATCCGCTTCGTAGGCACTTGCGTCGGCGCACTCGACGCGCACGATGTCGCCCTCGAGTTCCCGAACAACTACGGCCTCCTTGCCGTTCTCCAGGACGATCCGGTCGCCGGCCCGACAGGCGTCGAGCAGGATGTCGAGCAGGTCGCTGCGGTGCATCACCGCGTACGGCGCTCGGTAGCGCTCCCGGAAGGCGGGACCGAAATCGAGCGAGGTCAGGTCCTTCCCGGTGAGGGCGTCCATGAAGACGCCGCGGCCAGGGAAGACTGCGACCTCCTCGATGCGCTCGTACAGGCCCAGGTTCATCAGGACCCGGATGGCGTTGGGGCCGACCTGGAGGCCGGCGCCGATCTCGGTGAGGACAGGCGCGCGTTCCAGCAGCCGGACCGGCCGCCCGGCGCGGGCCGCGGCGAGCGCGGTGGCCATCCCGCCGATGCCGCCGCCGATGACGAGCAGCCCGGTGCGCTCGGTGTGGGTGGTCATGGTGTCTCCGCAGGTCTTGGACGGCATGGGCCGTACGTCTCTGACTGCACGGGCCGTAGGTCTCAGAAGGCGCAGGTCACTTGCTGCGCTCGGGGGCGGGCGGCGGCCCAGGACCACGACCGGCTCCTCCGGTCGGGCAGGGCACCGCCTCCTCGGCGGACACCTCCACGGACAGGCGCCCGATGCGGTCCACGGTCAGCTCGACGCTGTCGCCGTCTTCGATCGGGGCGACGCCGGCGGGGGTGCCCGTCGTGACCACGTCACCGGGTTCCAGCACGGTGACGGCTACAACCTCAAACTGGGGCTGCCCGGGTACTCCGAGAAGCAGAAGATCGCCGCGCACCGCTTCTGGTTCGAGATGTCCAAGCTCTTCACCGACGAGCACGGCAACAAGATCATGGACATGCCTGAGGACTGGGACTCGCTGACGGCCTTCGTCGACGAGTTCGAGAACCGGCCCTGGCCTGAGAACGAGGAGGGCCGCTGGGTCACGCTGGCCATCCTGGACCAGTTCGCCTACCGGTTCTTCCCCAGGCCACTGCACGGCCTGGCCCGCGCTCTGGTCACGTCGACGATGCACCCGACCACCTGGCGGGTCCACGGCATGACCCCGTCCCCCCCCGCACCTGTCCGGGCCCTGCTTCTGAAGACCACGGGACTGGCCCTGCGCATCCAGCAGACCCTGCTGCCGGATCCCACGAGCAACTACCGGGAGACGATGGAGGCACAGACACGGCAGGAACGCCGCGACCGGTCCGATGGTCTGCGCCGTCTCGACGAGGACTTCTCCACGTACTTCCGCAAGCGCCACGGCCTGCCCCCGCGCGGAGCCTCCGCGGAAACGGCGGCCCAGGTCCCCGCCGAGACCTCCTTCACCGCCTGAACCCTGTTACCCGCCTGGCGCCGATCGCCGACGACGGCACGACCGGGACCACCAGCTCTCGTTCTCCATGCCGATCGGCTGCATCCCGCCCAGGCCCACGTCCCGCCACATCCGGTATCCCCGTGGGGAGAGCCACTTCACGTGGGAGCTGCGGACATCCGTCGCGCCAGGTCCGGGACCTCGACCGTGCCGCCGTTCCCGGACACGGGAACGGCGGCAGCCTACGGTTCCGTGTCAGGGCCGGGTCGCGCCGGACGGTGCCGGTGCCTTCGCGGGCTCGGGCCTTCTGCCCTCCGGGATGGAAGGAACGGCCGCCGGGACCTTCCTGCCGCCCCCGGATCGAAGACCTCTGCGGCTGAGACGGGCGTCGATCCAAAGCAGCAGCGCGGTCGGCAGGAACAGGGCGTCGCAGACAATCATCGCCGCGGACAGGAATGGCAGCCCGAGGACAACCGCAATGCCGGCGTGCTCGGCCATCATCACTGCGAGCAGGGTGTTCTTGATCTTCCGGGAGGCGAGCGTGAAGGGGAAGGCGACCTGGACCACGACTGTCGCGTAGGCGAGGAGGACAACCGGAAGCATCCCGGCCGCCAGCAGATCGGACAGCATGGGCCAGGGCCGGAAGTGGTCCAGGTGCAGCGCGTAGTGCAGCGCGCTGCCCTCCTGCCAGCGCGAACCCTGGATCTTGTACCAGCCGGCGGTGGCGTAGATGAAGCAGACCTGCACCGCGATGACGAGCATTCCGAGGTTGTGCAGCATGGCCGCGAGACCGTCCAGCACGGTCCGGGCCTCGTGTTGGGGGAACCAGCGGTCGGCCGCGAACCGCAGACCGCATCCGACCCACAGTGCCCAGAGCAGCCCCGCCCATCCGAAGTCGGGGAGACCGAGCACCAGTCCCAGCAGTACGCCCGTCAGCTGCCACAGCAACGGACCGGACCGGTCATCCGCACCTGTGCGCCGACGGCGTGCATCCAGTGACCAGACCTCGCCGCAGCGGATGAGGACGAGATAGACCGCCATGCTGATGAAGACGCTGTCACCGCCGTCCCCCAGGTAGGGGGCGCGGAACTCCAGGGACAGCACGCCGACCATGAAGAGCGCCGACATGGCACGGGTGCGCCAGCCGACCATGAGCAGCAGTGCCGCCAGGAGGGTGCCGTGGTAGACGGTCTCGAACCACCAGTGGCCCGGCCACCAGGCCAGTGCGGTGAAGGCCTGGTCCTCGCCGATGACGCGCAGAGCCATCTCCTGCGACCAGGGGCTGTGGTCGCCGTAGAGGGACCGGCGGTGGGGCCATTCGCGGATGAGGAAGGCCGCGAAGACGAGAGAAAAGCCGATCCGGACCGTGGCGGCCTGGTAGGGAAATCGGGCCCGGGTAGCGAGGTCGAGAAGGACGGTCATACGCGTCGTGAGATCGGTGAGGCGCTTGGTCACAACCCCAGCCCTTCGTAGTCGTGTTCCCTCACCGGCCACCAGGGCTGCGTCCCGGGAACCGCCGCGCGGACCATGACACCGGTGCCCGCGTCGCGCGTGTCCCAATGGGGTGGTCGCACCGGTGTCACCTGCTGCCGGAACTGGATGGCGACGGTTTGAGTGCCGCCGCTGTCCCCGCGGCCTAGGCGCTGGAGCGCGATCCGCTTCAGGTACTGCTCCGACAGGTCACCGCGCCGGTCCACACGGCGACCGTCGCGCAGGTCGTGCGTCTTCGCGTAGAAATCCCAGGCGCGGCGGAGCAGGTTCTGATGCGCGTGGCTCGGCACGGGGTTGCCCCTGATGGCCGCGATGTCCTGCCCTGTGAGGTCGACCCAATTGCTCACCCGGCGGTGGCCGTCGGGAGACTCCGACTCGACGCGTGCCCAGACCGCGGTGTTCTCCTGGAGGGGGTTGGGAGCGAACAGTTTCCAGTCCCTGGCGAATGTGGGTCTGGAATACCCGTCGATCTGTTCTTTGTACCTCTGCGAGATCCCGTTCTCCGGCGCGAGCGCAAGGAACACCGCCGCTACGTGCCAGGCCACGGCCCCCAGCATGATCACGGCGGCGGAGACCAATACCGCCGTGGCCGGTCCGGACCGGACCCGGGAAGAGTTGCTCTGAGAGCCCGTCATTCGCTTGCGCTCCGTTGTTCGCCGGGTCCGGATTCCGTTACGTCGTCATGGGCGCGCTGCCGCCCGTGTGGTGTTCAGCCGGCGGACGAGGCGCCGCTGCTGCCCGAGGAACCCGAGGAACCGCTGCTGCCCGAGGAACCCGAGGAACCGCTGCTGCCCGAAGAGCCCGAGGAACCGCTGCTGCCGGAACTGCCGGTGTCACCGTCATCGCCACTGCCCAGCAGCAGATCGCGGATGCTCAAAAGCACCACGGGGTTGAAGGTGTTGGTCTGGTTGCAGAATCCGTAGCGGACCTGGCCACAGTTGTGGTCCAGGTTGTTCGACGTCGAGATGTTGGTGGAATCGCGCTGGAACGTGTCGCCCTCGTCGGCCGACGCGACTCCGCCGAACACCGCGGCGCCCACAACGGACGCCACGACAAATGCCGTCCGGAGAATCCCCTTCATTGGCTGCCTTCCCTTAGGGCGGCACCCCTCGGCCGCCGCTGCCGCACCCAACCGGGGTCGAAGAGGGGAGGTAACGAAATCGCGGCCTTGGATGGACCAATCGGGTTGAACTGACGCGAACCGCGTTGCTTCGCCCTCAGCGTCCCGTGTGCGGGCTCCACCCCTACACCAAGGCGCTGATGAACGCCTTCCCGCCGCTGACCGGCCCGCGCCAGGAGCTCACCGGCCCCTTCGACGCCCCGCGCACCGCCGACAGTTGCGGCTTCCACGTCAGCTGTCCCGAGGACCGCTCGGACTGCTCCATGAACGTCCCCGACCTGCGCGAGATCGCGCCCGGCCGCTGGGTGGCCCGCAGCCTTGAAGGAGCCCCGGATGACCGAACCCCTGCTGTCCGTACGCGGTCTGTCCAAGGACTTCCAGGCCGGCACCGCCTTCTCCCGGCGCCGCATCCGTGCCGTCAACGACGTGTCCTTCGACCTGCCTGCCGGCCGGATCACCGCCCTGGTCGGCGAGTCCGGCTTCGCCGTGCTGGTGAACATGGGCCTGGTGCAGTTGGTCGAGATGGGCTTCGTGATCTCGGTCGGAGTGCTGCTGGACACCTTCCTCGTACGGACGTACCTGGTGACCAGCGCGAGCGTCGCCCTGCGGCGGAAGATGTGGTGGCCGGGTCGCCTGTCGCGGGAACCGGAGCCGGATCCTGGCGCACAGGAGCCTGTCGCAGTTCCGTAGACACCGCGAGCGTCCCTCCCACTGCCGCAGGGACGCCCGCCTGACGGAATGCCGCGCCACCAATCCCTCATCGAGCGGGCCCTGACCGCCGTCAACTACCCTCCGGCGGTCCCCTCCCTGCGCAACGACGCGTACCTCGCCGCCGTGGTGGCCGTCCTCGCCACGGTCATGGCCCTCTTCCTCAAGGACGGGCGTCAGCCGGACCTCCTCGCGTGGCTGCTGCTGCTGGGCGCGAACGTCCCGCTGATCTGGCGTCGTCGCCACCCCATGACCGTGATGCTGGCCATGGTGGCCTGCGTCGTCCCGTACCACGCTCTCGACTACACCCACAGCGTCCCCGTCCCGGCGACCCTGCTCGCGCTCTACACCGTCGCCGTCGCCGGCAGCGCCCGCCGCGCCTTGCTCGTCGGGATCGTCCTCATCGGCATGACCCTCACCGTCAACGCGGTCACCAATCCGGACGGACTCGCCGAGATCATCCTTATCACCGGCTGGCTCGTCTCCGTACTGCTCTTCGGCGGCTACATCCGCGTCCACCGCCAGTACCTCGCCTCCGTCCTGGAACGTGCCGAACGTGCCGAACGCACCCGCGAGGAGGAGGCCCTCCGCCGGGTCGCCGAGGAGCGGCTGCGCATCGCCCGTGACCTGCACGACCTGCTCGCGCACAGCATCACGCTCATCGGCGTGCAGACCTCCGTCGCCGCCCACGTACTGGCCGCCGACCCGGACCGCCTCGACCGCGCGGCCGTCGCGAAGGCGTTCGACGACATCGCCCACACCTGCCGCAACTCCGCACCACCCTCGAGGTGCTGCGCGCCGCCGAGCACGGCGACGGCCGCGGGCCGCTGCCCGGCCTCGAAGGCATCGCCCACCTGGCGGAGACCGCCCGGACCGCCGGGGCACGGGCCGAGTTGACCGTACGGGCCGACCATGCGCCGCCCGCCGTGGGCGCCGCCGCGTACCGCATCGTGCAGGAGGCGCTGACCAATTCCGTACGGCACGGGGGACCGGGACTTTCGATCCAGGTGCACGTGTACGAGAAGGACAGCGCCCTGCACGTCTCGTTCACCGACGACGGCACGGGGCCGTGCGCCACGGACACCCCTGGGTTCGGTCTCGTCGGGATGCGGGAGCGGGCGCGGAGTGTGGGCGGCATGCTGGACGCCGGGCCGGGGGCCGCCGGGGGGTTCGGGGTCCTGCGGAAGCCGCACCAACGCGGTCGCGTACAGCGGATGGATTCGTATTTCGGCCAGGAGGGAACTGGTTGCAGGGGCAGTAGCAGCCAGAGCCGCTCTCCGATAACGTACCGACCAGACGGTACGGTCGGGTGTCCCCCACGCGCCGTCGTGTGCTCGATGAACAGCAACGCTTCATCCGCCACAGGACGGTGAACCCCTCATGACGCAGAACACGGACCGCGACAGCCTGGCCCTCGCACGCCAGACCTGGAGAACTCTCGAGCCCTACCACGGGGCCGTCTACTTCTCGCCCGAAGCCGCAGGCCAGTACGCCGAGTTGGGCGTGGACGCCAGGACGGGGTACTTCGCCTCCCGCTCCGCCGCGCTCGGCGCCGCTCCGGCGGATCTGGTCATCGCCACGTTCTACAACTTCAATCCCCAACTGGTGCGACGAGCCATACCCGCGGCATGGGAAGCCGCCACGCCCGAGCGGTTCGCCGCCGCCCGGCTCACCGGGATCGATACCACGCTCCGCCGCATCCTCGGCACGGACGTCTCCTCACCGGCGCTGGCCCGCGCAGCGGAATTGGCCCGTACCGCTGCTGAAGTGGCCGTGCGCCATCCACAAGGCCGCCCCCTCTTCGCCGCGCACGCCGCACTGCCGTGGCCGAGCGCACCCCACCTCGTGCTCTGGCACGCACAGACTCTGCTGCGGGAATTCCGTGGCGACGGTCACGTGGCGGCACTGCTGACTGTCGGACTGAGCGGGCTCGAGGCTCTCGTCACGCACGCCGCCACAGGCGACATCGACGCAGGTGTGCTGCGCGACTCGCGGGCATGGACGCAGGAGCAGTGGGGACAGGCCGTGGAGAACCTGCGTGAGCGTGGATGGCTCGACGATGGACCCCACCTCGCTTTGACCGAGGACGGTACGCGGCGCAGGGCGGAGATCGAGCACACCACCGACAGGCTGGCCGCCCTCCCTTACATCACGCTCGGTCCTGCCGCCTGCGCCGAACTTCGTTCACTGGGGAGGCCGTTCAGCCTTGCGGTGGCCAAGGAGCTCATCCCGTGGGCAGTCGACCGCCTCAGCGAAGAGAACGCATGAGAGAAGAGAGCGAGGCCGGGAATTCCCGACGGCAGGTCCGTCTCGACGACCCTCGAAGCAGCCGTGGTGCTCGCGGACTGCCCCCGAGCACATCGCCTGGCCTGTGGCGTCGAGGCGCCTCGACCGGCGCAGGCTTCTCACCTGCCCGGAGTCGCCTCCCCGACCCGCATGCGGTGCGCTCGGGTGTGGACGGACAGGTCGGCGCCGTAGGGAAGGCGCTGCGGACGTTTCATCGTGGATCGGCAGTCAACGTCTTCGGTCTGACGAGCAGTTGGGCTGCACGCGCATGTCACGAGCGTGATCGCGTCGGAGAGCTGCCTCAATCCGGTCGACGTCCTTGGCCCAGAGCGTGGCCACCTGGTCGGCGACTTGATCCAGCAGGTGCTCGACCAGGTCCGCGGCCTCGGTCGGAGGGGTGAGATCCGCGTACTCCCAGGAGATCCAGCGGTCTGCCCAGGCATTCTCGACGGGGCCGAGGGCCAGGAAGAGGTCGTGATCCGGCGAGAAGAGTCCTACGAACGGCTTGTGGTCGTTGAGGCAAGGCCGCACGGACCTTCCGCGCAACGGATGGCGTGAACCACAGGTGCTCCGCGCTGCGGGTGATACTTCCAGTACCGCTCGAAGCCGCCGTTGCTGATCACGGTGCGGAGCCTGAGACCGTCTCGGCCCCGGCCAGGCCCCAGCGGGCACCGGTGATGTCCATCCGGTCCTTCGCCAGGTGTCGGCCCGCCCCCGCGATCCAGGGGCGGGCGTCGGCGGGCCGGCTCCTTCTCAGCAGCGGCTGCGCAACTCCTGCGTGGCCCGGCGCATCTCGTCCGCCAACCGCGTCAGGACCGCGGGGAGCGGAGCGTCGTCACGAGCCGTCCACAGCCGCCGCGCGTCGGCAGCGGCCTCGAGGTCCTGGCAGAGTTCCGCCGCGCGGGTGGCTCCCACGGTCGCGCAACTGCCTCTGAGACGGTGCGCCCACAGGCGCGCCGCATCGAAGTCCCCGGTCTCCAGCGCCTCCCGCAGCCGGCTGAGGACCTCCGGGGTCGAGGCCGCGAACGCGTCCGCGATGTCCGCGATGTCGTCGGCGGGCAGGCCGTCGAGCTCCGCCGGTAGGTTCCAGGTGTTCGGAGCGGCGGATTCGGTGGGCGGTTCCGCCGCCGTCCAGACGGCGATGCGGGTGAGCACCTGCGTCCAGTCCACCGGTTTGGTGAGGTGGTCGTCCATGCCCGCCTCGATGCACCGGATCCGGTCGTCCGGCATGGCCGCCGCCGTCATGGCGATGATCGGGACGCGCTCGGATCCGGCCTGGCGCCGTCTGATCTCGGCCGTCGCGGCGAGGCCGTCGAGTCCCGGCAGCTGGCAGTCCATGAGGACGAGGTCGTACCGGTCGCGGAGCACGGCTCGAACCGCGCGGTGCCCGTCGTCGACCACGTCGACATGGTGGCCCGCTTTCTGCAGGACGAGCCGTGCGACCTGGGAACTGACGTCGTCGTCCTCGACGACGAGGACACGGGCCGGGCGTGCCGCGACGCCGGCATGATCCTGTGCTCCGCCGTCGTACGGGCGGGGGAGCGGTGCCGGCGGCTCGGGGGCTCCCGCCGTGCTGAGCGCGTTCTGCGCCGCCGCCAGCAGACGGCGTCGGCTCAGTGGCAGGGTCACCGACTGGACGGTCCGGTCCTTGGTCCGGGAAGCGGCAGGCCATGCGGCACCGGTACGTCCCGGAGTGATCAGCACGATGACGTTGGTCGCGTGGAGCTGGGGATCGGCGAGGACGGCGTCGGCGAGCGACCCGTTCTCGTCGTCATCCGGCCGGGCCGGACGCGTACCGTTCCCGGCGAGTGACATGTGGAGATCGATGACGGCGAGGTCGAACGGCGACTGGTCGGCTGCCGCGGCCCGTAGTGCGGCCGTGGCCGCGGCAGCGTCCGCCGTCTCCTCCACCATCAGACCGGCTCCGGACAGAATGCGGCGCGCCAGCTCCCGGTTCTCCTCGTCCGCGGCGGCGACGAGGACGCGGCGACCGTTCAGTTCCTCGTGGGCGGGGGCGGTCCGGGCGAGGACGTCCATGGGCAGGGTCACCCAGAAACGGCTGCCGACGCCCTTCATGCTGTCCAGCCCGATCCTGCCGCCCATGAGCTCGACCAGCTGCCGGCTGATGGCAAGCCCCAGTCCGCTGCCGCCGGTGCGGCGAGTGATGGGGGAGTCGAGCCGACGGAACGTCTCGAAGACCCGGTCCCGGTCCTCGGGGCCGACGCCGATGCCGGTGTCGCGGACGGTGAACCGCAAGGTCGCCCGGTCGACGGTGGACGAGGCACCTCGATCGCGGTCGGGTTCCAGGACGACCTCCAGGTCGATCCCGCCCTGGACGGTGAACTTCATGGCGTTGCCGAGGATGTTGGTCAGCACCTGCCGGAGCCGGACGGGATCGCCGGCCACGTGCTGAGGGAGGTCCTCGGCCAGGTGGAGCGCCAGCCACAGGCCCTGCCGGTAGGCGTGCGGGGCGAACAGGGCCACGACCTCGTCGCACAGCCGGGGCAGGTCGAAGGCCACCTTCTCGATCCTCAGGTGGCCCGCCTCGACCTTCGACAGATCGAGGAAGTCGTCCAGCAGGCGGAGCAGGTTCTGTGCGGATTCCTGCACGGTGCTCGCGTAGTGCCGCTGCTCGTCGTCCATGCGGGTGTCGAGAAGGAGGGTGTTCATGCCCAGTACGCCGTTGATCGGGGTGCGGATCTCGTGGCTGACCTTGGCCAGGAACTCGGACTTGGCGGCCGAGGCCCGCACCGCCTCGTCCCGCGCCGTGCCGAGCGCGTCCGCGTACCGCGCCAGGGTCCGCCTCGCCCGTCGACGGCTACGGCTGGTGTGGATCTGGAAGCCGAGCCCGGCCAGGATCAAGGCGGTGAGCAGGGCGGCTATGAACAGCACCCGGTTGCGCAGATGGCCCGCGGAGGCCAGTGCCTCGGCGGCGGGCACCTCGGCGGTGACCGTCCAGCCGATGCCCGGGATGGGCTCGGAGGCCGAGAGCACCGGCCCCTCGTCACCGCGCCAGTTGGTGAAAACCCTGCGGCCGGCCAGCGCCGCGTCCACTCGCGCGTCCTCCCGCAGGGAGGTGAGCGCGAACAGCCGGCCCGCCGGGTCCGCCACCAGAACCCCGCCCCGGTCCGTGATCAGCAACCGGATCCCTTGCGCCTCGGCGGCCTCCGAAGCGTACGCCTGGATCGCGTCCAGGCTGTAGACGGCGGTCAGGATGCCCAGCAGTTCATGGCCGTCCTCGCCCGGGATCGGCGCCGCGACGGCCACGGCACGGGAGACGCCCTGCATGGTGGGGGTGTACGCCTGCGACACGTACGGCTGCATGTTGTTGCGCACCGCGCGGTACCAGTCGGTTCCGCTGACGTCCTGGAACAGCTTGAGCGAGGGCTGGGCGTCGATCAGCCGGCCGTCGGGCGCCGCCATGATCACTCCGCTGATCCCGGGCCGCATCCGGGCCAGTTCCGCCAGCGCGTCGGGCAGACCGGACGCGGCCGCCCGGTTGCCCGAGGTGACCAAGGACCGTATCTCGGGCCGCTGGGCGTAGGCGCTGACGAGCTGCTTCAGTGTGCCCATCTGCTGCTCCACGACCACCCGGCTCACCGCCGCGGTCGTCTCCACCCGGTCCCGAACCTCGCTGCGGACAGCCTGGTCGGACAGTGTCACACTCGTCGAGGTCAGCAGCCCGAGCGGCAGCAGGCCGAGCAGGGCCCACAGCGCGGCCACCGCGAACAACCATCCCCGGTCGCTGTCACCGCGGCGCGGGGACCACCGAAAACGCCGTCCGGTCCTGGAGAGTCGCCCTCCCAGTGAGCTCACCTCCAGGTGATCGGGCGAGTCATCGAGATGCCGCCGCAGTACAGAGTGGTTGCCGGAAGGAAAAATAGTAGGTCGAGCGGTTGAAAGAGACATATGTGGTGAGCACAATGCACAAAATGCCGAGGGGACACCACGTTGACTGGGAATCTATGGGGTCGTCTGGACGGTCGCCGAAACGAGGAGCGTGGCGATGGCGTCGAAGGAGATAACCCTTCTGATTGTGGACGACGACCCGGTCGTCACCACCGCCCTACGGGCACAGGTCAACCGGATCTCCGGGTTCCGGGTCGTGGCCGTCGCCCACACCGGACGCGAGGCGCTGGCCGCCACGCGCCGGTTCGCACCGCGCCTGGTGCTCCTTGATCTGCATCTGCCCGACATACCCGGCCTGGACGTGGCCCACCAGCTCCGGCGTCCCGACTACCCGCCGACGGACGTCATCGTGATCTCGGGCAGGAGGGAGTCCGCCGCCGTACAGGCGGCGATGCAGCGCGGCGCACTGTACTACCTGATCAAGCCCGCCCGGACAGGCACCGTGGAGCAGACCCTCCTCAGATACGCGGCAGCGTCGGCCCATCTGTCGGCCGGCGGCGCGATGGTGGAGCAGCGCGCGATCGACCGCGTCTTCCGTTCCCTGCACCTGGACGCGGTGGTCCGTCCCACCGGCATCTCGCCCGCCACCGAGCAGGTGGTGCTCGACGCGCTGGCCGCCGCGGGACGGGACCTGTCGGCGCACGAGACCGCCGAGGCGGTCGGTATCAGCAGGGCCACCGCCAGGCGGTATCTCGAGTACCTCGCCGACCGGGGGGACGTCGTGGCGAACCTGCGCTACGGGTCTGCCGGGCGGCCGCAGCACCGCTACCGCTTCTGCGACTCATGACCTCCCGCCGCTCGATACTGGCCGCGCTGACCTGTCTGGTGCTCGGCGCCTGCGGCCTGGCAGGGCCGGACTCCGGGGCACGGTTCCCCGAGGGCTCGACCATGGCCCGCATCGAGGACCGGGGCGTGTTCACCGTCGGCATCAAGTTCGACCACCCGCTCTTCGGGTTCAAAGATCCCTCGACCGGGCGGATCACCGGATTCGACGCGGAGATCGCCCGCATGGTGGCCAAGGACCTCACCGGCAGCGAGGGCAACATCCGGTTCATCGAGACCATGCCGCGCAACCGCGAGGACTTCCTCCGCCGTGGTGTCGTGGACATCGTGGTGGCGACGTACTCGATCAGCAAAGAGCGCCGCAAGCTGGTGGACTTCACCGACCCGTACTACTACTCCAGGCAGGACGTGCTGGTCCGCAGCGGTGAACGGGGCATCCGTGACCTCGCCGACCTCGCCGGCCGGGAGGTGTGCACGGCAGCGGGCTCCACGTCCGCGCAGCGGTTGCGGGGCGAGGTCTCGCGCGCCCGACTGGTGATCGTCGACACCTACAGTGAGTGCATGTCGGCGCTGGTCGACGGGCGGATCGACGCGATCAGCACGGACGAGTCCATCCTGCTGGGCCTGATGAGCCAGTATCCGGACACGGTCCGACTCGTCGGCAGGCCGTTCGGCAGGGAGCCGTACGGCATCGGTGTGCGCCGGGGCGACACCCACTTCCGCGACTATCTCAACGGGCTGATCCAGCAGTACGTGAGCGACAGCCGATGGGACGAGGCCTTCCGGGACACCATCGGCGTGATGAGCGTGTCCGCGAAGACGGCCAAGCCGTCCCTGTCCGCCTCCTCGTCCCCCACTTCCTCACCGTCCCGCTGAGCTTGGCCTTTTCCGCCGCTTCCGCTTCACGCTGTTCGGCGCTGAGCTGCTCTTGGGCGTTGTCGATACGGCTGGACGCGTCGTCACCGAGATCGCGGGGGCACGGTCTTCTCCTCCGGGGCAGCGGCCGAAGGCTTCGGCCACGTCGGCCGGCGCGATCCGTATCGGTGCTTCCACGAACTTCCTCTCGCCGTCAGGCTGTTCACCATCACCTGACCCTGTCACGCAGGTTGTTCCCTGTCAGCGACATGATCGGCCAGCCGTAGGGCGCAGGTGGCTGGAGGCAGGGCGTGTGCCGCTCAGTAGGGTCGGGGACTAGAAACAGAGCATCAGCCACCGCGCCAGTCCCCGACCCTACTGAGATACGACCGGACCAGGCGGTGACTGCGGCGTCGGCGCGGGCGGTGCGATGTCAGAACCTCCCGTGAAGCTGTGGAGTCTGGTGTGTCAGGCACGGGACGAGATCGACTCCGAGGCGGCCTGAGCTGCTTCAGCAGACCGGTTGGGAAACGGCTACGCGTCGTCCTCTTCGTCGTCGGGGCGCGTGAGGTCGTGGTTCAGCGCCCGCAGCAGGGTGTGGGCGAGGAGGATCGCCGGCAGCACGAACTCCGGACGGTAAACGTCGGGCGGGGCCTGGTGCGCGCCGAGGTGGCGGTTGAAGGTGTCCTGGGTGGCGCCGGGACCGAAGGCGCTCCTCATGCCCGCCAGCACCAGGAAGTGCTTGAACTGCAGGAGAGTGAGGTCGCCCCAGTAGCGCCGGTGTCCACGCCCCGCACGGCGCCGGAGTGGCCGTCCTGTTGCCCGCGTGCCGGGCGACCGGGAACAAGGCGTGACCAGGGGTGACGCGAGGGCGGAGGCAACGCGGGAGCGGTACGCGGATGCGGGGCCCTCACAGTGAGGTCACGGCGGGGCCACAACTGACACAAGCGGAATGATCTCTCACAGAAACTCCGCAGAATGCATTGACGCATCCATGCCCACCTTCTTATCTTCTGATCGCAGTTCCGCACGATGTGCGGCATATCGAACAACTCGCGCCTCAGGGCAGTTCGCGCAGAAATGGGACGAGCGTTGAACAGAACCCTCAGGGCAGTCCTCGCCCTGCTCACCTCGGTGGCCGCCCTGCTGGGCCTCTCCACCGCCCTTGCCGGTCCGGCCGGAGCCGACACCCCGCCGCCGGGACAGGTGACGCGGTACACGATGACCGCCTTCACCAAGACCAGCGAGTCGAACATGTACGTCTACGACTCGCCGGACGCCACCACGTACACCCTGCGCAAAGGCCCGGCGTACACCCCGCCGTCCGGTCTGATCCGTGACCCCAGCATCTTCAAGCACACCGACGGCTTCTACTACCTCACGTACACCACCAACTGGACCGGCAACACGATCGGCATCGCCCGCAGCGCCGACCGTCTGAACTGGACCTTCCTGTACAACTACACGGTCCCGATCAGCGGGATCACCCGCACCTGGGCGCCCGAGTGGTTCATCGACACCGACGGCAGCGTCAACATCATCGTGACCCTGACCTCGGCGAGCACCGCCGTCCACTTCACCCCCTGGAAGATCACGGCGACCGACTCCACGCTGACCAACTGGTCCGCGCCCACGCAGCTCGCCGGCATCGGCCCGAACTACATCGACACCTTCGTCGTCAAGATCGGCTCCACCTACCACGCCTTCATCAAGAACGAGACGACGAAGTACCTCGAGTACGCCACCGCCTCCAGCCTCACCGGTCCGTACACCATCAAGAAGACCGGGAACTGGGCGAGCTGGGGAGACTGGGTCGAGGGTCCCGCGCTGGTCCAGCTCGACGACGGTGGCTGGCGCATCTACTTCGACGGCTACCGCGAGGGGAAGTACTGGTACAGCGACAGCTACGACAACTTCGCCACCTGGACTCCCAAGAAGGAACTGCCGGGCCTGAGCGGCTTCGTCCGCCACATGACCGTCCTGAAGGAGCGGGTGCCCAGCGGCGCGAGCCTGCCGACCAACACCACCCGGTCGCTGCAGTCCGTCAACTTCCCGAGCCGCTACGCCGTGGTCCGCTCCGACAACCTCGGCTACGTCGACCCGGTGAGCGACTCCAGCACCACCGCCGTGAAGCAGAGTGCGACCTTCACGATCGTGCCCGGCCTCGCCGACGCCACCTGCTACTCCTTCCGTGACTCCGCCGGCCGCTACCTGCGCCACTGGGACTACCGGATCCGCTTCGACGCCAGCAACGGCACCGACACCTTCAACAAGGACGCCACCTACTGCGCCCAGCCGGGCAGCACGGCCGGCTCGGTCAGCCTGCAGTCGTACAACTTCCCCGGCCGCTACCTCCGCCACTACGCCTACGCACTCCGCCTCGACCCCTTCCAGGACACGGCCACCTTCAAGGCCGACAGCTCCTTCACCGCAGTGAGCCCCTGGGCCTGATCCAGGACGGTTCCCCGCGCCCCCGAAAGGGGCGCGGGGAACCGCGTATACGGGGGGAAAGGGGCCTCCCTACCGCTCACTCACTGCCACGGCGGCCAGCGCTACCGCGTAGCCCGCGGGCCGGGTCGTGAACGCCCCCTCCCCTGGGTACGGCTGCGCAACCGCGTGGCGTACCCGAACAGCTCGGCCAGGCCACGATGGCGGTGACCACCACCGACCCCGCCCGCGCCACCGAGTCCGACACCCGCCCGCGCCGCGAGGCCCCCGAGGACCCCGCCGACACCGGCCGACGCAACCGCGTCCTCGCCGCCCTGGCCGAGGCAGCGAAGGACGGTTCGGAGGTCAGCGTCGCGGCGCTCGCCCGACGCGCGAGCGTCGACCGCGCCTTCCTCTACCGCCACCGAGACCTGCGGGACCAGATCCACGCCCAGGCCGCCGAGCCGCTCGCAGTCCCCCCGGCAGCCGGGGACCGGCCGTCATTAGCGGGTGTTCACCGCGCTGATGGCCCAGGCCGACGCCGACGAAGACCTCAACTGGGCCGTCTCCGTGGACTCCACCATCGTGCGCGCTCACCAGCACGCAGCCGGGGCGCGTAAAAAAGGGGCCCCGGCCGGCGAGCCGGACGATCACGCCATCGGCCGGTCCCGCGGCGGACTGACCACGAAGGTCCACCTGGCGGCCGACGGCCGCTGCCGGCCTCTGGCGTTCGTCCTGACCGCAGGACAGGCCGGTGACGCGCCTGCCTTCGAGCAGGTCATGGCCCGCCTGCGAGTGCCCCAGCAGCGTGGTCGGCCTCGCACCACCCCGGACGTAGTCCTGGCCGACAAGGCGTACTCCCCGCGTGCCATCCGCAAGCACCTGCGAAAGCGCGGAATCCGTGCGGTCATCCCTGCCCCGGCCGACCAGCAGGCACACCACCTTCGACGCGGCAGCCGGGGCGGCAGACCGCCCGCCTTCGACCGCGAGACCTACAAGCACCGCAACACCGTCGAGCGGTGCATCAACCGTCTAAGCAGTGGCGCGGCATCGCCACCCGCTACGAGAAGACGGCCGCGATCTACCTGGCCGGACTCCACGTCGCAGGCATTTTTCTGTGGTCCGCACGGGGACCCAAACGAAAGCCCCTAGGTGCAGCGCGAGACGTGGCTCCAGGCGTCGGTGCACCCGGTGAACCGTGGCCCGCGACGGAGCGGACTCAGTTCCGGTCCGCTTGGTCTCGTAGGCGATCCGCCGGGCTCCCCAGCGCGGATAGGACCGGCGCATCTCGCAGACCAGGGCCTCCACCTCAGCCGGCAGCCTGTTCGGACTCGTCCGCGGCCGACGGGATGCCTCCCTCAGACCTTCGAAGCCACCCGCGGCGTACTTCGCCTTCCACGTGTAGACCGACTGCCGGGAGACCCCGTACCGCTGGGCGACCTCGGTGAACGGGGAACCGTCGAGTACCTCCAGCACCGCCCGGTACCTCTGCTCGACCAACCAGTCGCCCTGCTGCGGGCTCTCCGCCTCCTGAGTCACGCCCGAAGCACCTGAAGTGCCATCAGAAGATGTCAAGAGTGTCCTGAGAACATCACGTCAACTATGTCCTGAGCCCTCACATCACACCAGTGGACCAAGAAGCCATCGGCGACCCGCTGAGCTGGGACGATTCCAACGTGAATCGTCTCGCCTCGCGAAGTGAAAGACTTGGTCATCGCTAGGATGCGGTCAGCCTGCGAGGTTCGATGCGCTCCTCCACCGCCCTGGCTCCGTCGCTTTTGACGATGTAGGCGCCCTTACCGGGAGTTTCCGTCACCGCTTCCACCAATTCCGTTCCTCGGTACACCAGGCCGACTCCATCGTCTGTGCAGTGAGCAGTAGGTATGGTGCCGTCCGCCACGAGCTGGTGGATCAACGGGCGTCGACCCTCATCCGAGTCGTAGTGCACGCCGTTGCCATACGGCAGGAAAGCGAGTGCGTCCGTGACTGGGCGCAGTTCCGGCCCGAACGAGTCGGTCGCACCTCCCTGGAACCAGCAGAGGGAGCCCGCACTGACTCCGCTGAGCACGACACCGGCCTGCCAGGCACGATGCATGATGCGGTCCAGGCCATGCGCTCTCCACACCGCCAGCAGATTGACCACCGAGCCCCCCATGACCCAGACCACATCGTGCTCGAGGATCGAGCCCTCGACATCCTCGACATTGGGCATGGGGAACAGGTGCAGAGGCGTCAGATCGAATCCCGCTACCCGCGCAGCCTCGGTCATACGGGTCGTGAAGTGCTCGGCATCCCCGATGGCGGTACCGACATACATGATGCGCGGACGCCGACCATGCACGCCGGAGAGGTCGACCGCATGATGCACCAGAGCATCAAACATCACCCTGGTTCGTCCTCCGACTCGATGTCCGCCGGAGGTCGCGAGGATCGTCGGTTCCAAAGTCGTCATGGCCATGATCGTATCGGCGGCATGCTGACGGACCTGGTCAGCCCCCGGTTGAAAAACACCTACTTAGCTTGTTCTTTATCTACGGGCTCAGGTCGATGTCGTGAGAGCCAGGCTGCCGGGTGGTCGTTAATGGTTTGCTGCGTTGTTCGGCGATCGGAAGACTTCCGCTCATGCCTTCGACTCCGCGTGACCTGGCACTTGAACACTTCCGGTGGATCGGCGGTCATGCGGATGTGTGGGCGATCTTTCGGGATGCCAAGGCCCTGGCCGCGGTGGTCGCCGCTCTGGTTGAACCGTTCCGGGAGGAGCAGATCACAGCAGTCTGCGGAATCGAGTCGCGGGGATTCCTTCTGGGTGCTGCTGCGGCCGTCGAGCTGGGCGTCGGTTTCGTTCCCATCCGCAAGGGCGAGGGCCTCTTTCCAGGCGACAAAGTCGTGCGTCAGTCATCTGCCGACTACCGACGCCTTCGTCACACGCTGCGACTCCAGCGATCATCGCTGGGGCCGGGAGACCGTGTTCTGCTGGTTGATGACTGGATTGAGACCGGAAGCCAGGCTGCGGCCGTCAAGAGCATGGTCGAGGAGTGCGGGTCCACCTGGGTGGGATGCAGCGTCATCGTTGATCAGTTCACCGGTGCGCCGAGGAACGCCTTCAGCACCATTCGGGGGCTGTTGACTGCGCAAGAACTCCCACCGTGCGAGTCATGAGTTCAGCTTCCCAACGTCGAACCGATCTCGAACTTGAGGCAGGTTTGCGCAGTTCAGCGGACGTGGGGGCGGCCTCCGTCTGATCATGTGCTCCGACCAAGGTGCACGTGACCACGACGAAGGCCGTGAGGGTGAGTCTGCTGCCAGATGCTGTCCGGAGGGAAGCGTTCGCGGAAGCGTCACGCTTCCGGAGCGAGTTCTACGAGTGTCTGACCGCCCGGCGCGATGAGTTGTTCGAGTTGGTGGACGCGGTGCTGTGTGCGGACGGTGCGGTCAAGTCCCCGGTGGACTTGACGCTGCTGCCCGAGCACCGGCGTGGTCACGGAGCGATGTACGGCGGCCTGAACCACGGCCGGATCGACGTCGGCCGGCTGCGGGCGGCGCTGGCCGGGCTCTCGCTGCCGCGTTTCGACGGCGGGCGTCTGGTCCTCGCGGTCGATGTGTCGCCGTGGCTTCGCTCGGACGCGCCGTGCTCAGCGGAGCGACTGTTCTGCCATGTCTACGGCCGGGCGAAGACGGCATCGCAGTTCATCCCGGGCTGGCCCTACTCCTTCGTGGCCGTGCTGGAGCCGGGTGCCACGTCCTGGACCGCGATCCTGGACGTGGTCCGGCTCAGCCCTGCGACGACGCGACCGCGATCACCTCCGCCCAGCTGAGGGGCGTCGTCGAGCGGCTCATCGCCGCAGGCCAGTGGCAGACCGGGGACCCGTATATCGTGATCGTCAGCGACGCCGGTTACGACGTAACGCGCCTGGCCTGGGTTCTGCGTGACCTGCCGGTCGAGCTGGTCGGCCGGGTGCTCGGACCGCGTGATGCGTCTGCCGAAGCCACCGAGGAGGCACGGCGTCAACGGCAGGCCGCCCAAGCACGGTCCGGAGTTCCGCTTCACCAAGCCGGAGACCTGGCCCGAGCCCGCGATCACCGGTACCACCAATTACGGCAAGGCCGAGACGCAGGCATGGGATCGGGTCCACCCAAGGCTCACCCACCGCTCCTCATGGCTCGACCACGACGGTGAACTTCCCTTGGTTGAGGGTGCGTTGATCCGGTTGAAGGTCGAGTATCTGTCGAAGGACCGGGATGCCCCGCCGGTGTGGCTGTGGTCCTCCAAGACCGGCGCCACCCCGGACGACGTGGACCGTTCTTGGCAGGCGTTTCTCCGCCGCTTCGATCTGGAGCACACCTTCCGCTTCGCGAAGCAGACCCTGGGCTGGACCACTTCGAAGCTCCGTACTCCCGAGGCGGCGGACCACTGGACCTGGCTCCTGATCGTCGCTCACACCCAGCTCCGGCTCGCCCGGCCGCTGGCCGGTGATCTCCGCCGGCCCTGGGAGAAACCCGCCACCTTCGACCGGCTCACCCCGGCCCGGGTCCGCCGGGGGTTCAGGAACATCCGCGCTCACCTCGCCTGCCCAGTCCGTGTTCCCAAACCCCGAGGCGCCGGCCCTGGACGGCCACCCGGCGTCAAGAACAAACAGCGGGCACCCCGCTACGACGTCGGCAAGACCGTCAAACGCCCTGAGACTCTCAAGGCCATCGGCAAACCCGGAAGATCTTGGTAGATAAAGAACAAGCTGAGCACAAAGCGCACAAGCCCTTCGCGGCAGTGCGCTCCTCCTACGGTTTCGCCATCGCCGCCGAGAACGGCACTGCGGCCGGCGAATCCGAGGAAGGGAGGGACGTGTTCCCATGACCGAGGTTATGTCCGCGACGCCTCAGCGGGCGGTACCGGGCACCCACCTGGTGGTGCTCGACAAGGTCAACAAGCACTACGGGCAACTGCATGTGCTGAAGGACATCGACCTGGCCGTGAGCCGCGGTGAGGTCGTCGTGCTGATCGGTCCCTCCGGGTCCGGCAAGTCCACGCTCTGCCGCACCATCAACCGGCTGGAGACGATCGACTCCGGCACCATCACCGTCGACGGAACGCCGTTGCCCTCCGAAGGCAGGCAGCTGGCACGACTGCGCGCCGAAGTCGGCATGGTCTTCCAGAGCTTCAACCTCTTCGCCCACAAGACCGTCCTGGACAACGTCACCCTCGCCCCGGTCAAGGTGCTGAAGCAGAACCGGAGGGCCGCCGAGCAGCGCGCCCACGAACTCCTCGACCGGGTCGGTATCGGGGCCCAGGCCCACAAGTACCCGGCCCAGCTGTCCGGAGGACAGCAGCAGCGGGTGGCCATCGCCCGGGCCCTGGCCATGGACCCGAAGGTGATCCTCTTCGACGAGCCGACCTCCGCCCTCGACCCCGAGATGGTCAACGAGGTACTGGACGTGATGACGGCCCTCGCCCGGGACGGCATGACGATGGTCGTGGTGACGCACGAGATGGGCTTCGCCCGCCGGGCCGCCGATCGCGTCGTGTTCATGGCCGACGGTCAGATCGTCGAGGAGAACACCCCCCACGAGTTCTTCGACCACCCGCGCAGCGAACGCGCCCAGTCGTTCCTCGCCAAGATCCTCACCCACTGACACCGGGATCCGCCGGCCGTCCAAGGGCCGGGCGCATCCGCACATCCGGACAGACCCTCTTCCCGCCTGCACGAAGGATTCAGCATGTCCAAGAGACTGATCAGCGTCGCCCTCACCTCCGTGATCGTCGCCCTGAGCGTCGGCGCCTGCGGAAACGGCGGCGACGACACCGGATCGTCCGTCGTCGACCGGGCCGCGAAGGACAAGAAGCTCGTCATCGGGGTGAAGGCCGATCAGCCGGGGCTCGGCCTGCGCACCCCGGACGGGAGCTTCACCGGCTTCGACATCGACGTCGCCAAGTACGTCGCCAAGGAGCTCGGAGTCGACGAGAAGGACATCACCTTCAAGGAGGCCGTGTCGGCCAACAGGGAGGCGTTCCTCCAGCAGGGCCAGGTCGACATGGTCGTCGCCACCTACTCCATCAACGACGCCCGCAAGCAGAAGGTCTCCTTCGCCGGGCCCTACCTGGTCGCAGGCCAGGACCTGCTGGTCCGCGAGGACGACAAGGACATCACCGGTCCGCAGTCGCTCAACGGCAAGAAGCTGTGTTCGGTCGCGGGCTCGACCTCCGCGCAACTGATCAAGGACAAGTACGCCAAGGACGTCCAGCTGCAGGAGGAACGGACCTACTCCGCATGCGTGGACCGGGTGCTCAGCGGCCAGTTGGACGCGGTCACCACCGACAACTCCATCCTCTACGGGTACGCGGCCCAGCATCCCGGCAAGTTGAAGGTGCTCGACTCGCCCTTCAGCGAGGAGAACTACGGCATCGGGCTGAAGAAGGACGACAAGAAGGGCCGGGAGGCGGTCAACGACGCACTGGCCAAGATGGTGTCCGACGGCTCCTGGAAGGTCGCGCTGAAGGCCAACCTCTCCGCCTCCGGATTCACCGTCCCGAACCTTGAGCGGTACTGACGACGACGCCGAACCGCGGGCCGCCGGGCAGCGGGTTCACCCCACCGCCCGGCCCCGCCCCGATTGAAGGTACTGATGGACGCACTGTTCACCGAGCGAGCAACGATCCTCGCCGCGTTCTGGATGACCCTGCGGCTCACCGCCGTCAGCGCGCTCGGCTCACTCGTGCTGGGCACCGTACTGACCGGGATGCGCGTCTCGCCCCTCCCGGTGCTGCGCACCGCCTCCCAGGTCTACGTGACGGTGGCCCGCAACACCCCGCTCACCCTGGTCCTGCTCTTCACCAGCCTGGGCGTGGGCGCCAATCTCGGTGTGGAGTTCTCCGCACGGATCAGCGTCAACAACTACTGGCTCGCCGTCCTCGGCCTGACCGCGTACACGTCGGCGTTCGTGTGCGAGGCCCTGCGGTCCGGCATCAACACCGTCCCCGTCGGGCAGGCGGAGGCGGCCCGGGCGGTGGGGCTCGGGTTCGGTCGGACCCTGGGCTCCGTCGTTCTGCCCCAGGCGTTCCGGGCGGTGATCCCGCCGCTCGGAAGCATTCTGATCGCGCTGACCAAGAACACCACCGTCGCCCTCGTGGCAGGGGTGGCGGAAGCCTCCGTCCGGATGCGGGAGATGATCGAGATCTACGGCGACCAAGTGATCCAGATCTTCATCGGCTTCGCGGCGGGCTTCGTGGTGCTGTGCCTGCCGACCGGCCTGCTGTTCGGCTGGCTCTCACGTCGCCTGGCGGTGGCCCGATGAGCGGTTACTCGAACCTGTACGAGGTCCCCGGCCGCCGGGGAACCATCCGCAACCGGATGCTGGCGGCGGTGATCACCGCCGTCTTCGGCTGGCTCGGATACGTGGTGTACGCGCGGTTCGACGAACGTGGCCAGTGGGCGGCGGAGAAGTGGCAGCCCCTGCTGCGCGCCGACGTCTGGACGACGTTCATCCTGCCGGGCCTGGAAGGCACGCTCAAGGCCGCAGGGCTGGGGATCGTGCTCGCGGGCGCCTTCGGGCTCGTCTTCGCGACAGCGCGGATGTCCGAACACGCCTGGATCCGTGTGCCCGCCGCAGCGGTCGTCGAGTTCTTCCGGGCCGTTCCCCTCCTGCTGCTCATCTTCTGCGCGTTCTTCGGCTCCTTCGCGATCACCGGGACGACCATGTCCCCGTTCGCGGCCGTGGTCCTCGGCCTCACCCTCTACAACGGGTCGGTCATCGCGGAGACGCTCCGGGCGGGAGTGAACAGCCTTCCCAAGGGACAGGCGGAGGCCGCACGGGCGCTCGGCATGAGCAAGGGCCAGACGATGCTGCTCGTCCTGATGCCGCAGGCGATCGTGGCCATGATGCCGGCCATCGTCAGCCAGTTCGTCGTCCTGCTGAAGGACTCCGCCCTGGGATTCATCGTCGGCTACGACGAACTCGTCGACCGTGGCCTGAACGGCATCGCCGCCAACTTCTCCAACGTGATCCCGGCCGCCCTGCTCGTCGCGGCGATATTCATCGCGATCAACACGGCGCTCGACGCGTTGGCGCACTGGCTGCGGCGCCGGGTCAGCAAGGGCAGAAAGGTGACGCGCGAGCCCGGCAAGGGCACGGCCGCACCGCCGTCCCCCGCTGCCGTGGACAGCCCGCTCGCCAAACAGCTCTGACACCGGCGCGGGCACGGAACCCCGGCCCCGGGGCCCACCGCAGTCCACCGGACCACGGGGACGGGGGTCCCGACTCAGCCACCGCGCCGCAGGCATGTCCCGAAGCCGGCCTGTCCCGAAGCCGGCGGCAGGGCCAGCGGTGATCCGCCCAGATCAGGAGTACGAACCTTCATGGACGAGCAGTTCCGCTACGAACACGACCTCCTCGGCGACCTTCCGGTGCCCCGCTACGCCTACTTCGGCGTCCACACCCTCCGGGCGGTGAACAACTTCCCCATCACCGGGATCCGTATCTCCACCCACGGCGACCTGGTCAACGGGCTGGCGGCCGTCAAGCAGGCCGCGGCGCTGGCCAACCGCGACCTGGGGCTCCTGGACGCCGACAAGGCCGAGGCCATCGTCGCCGCCTGCGAGGAGATCCGCTCCGGCAAGCTCCACGACCAGTTCGTCGTGGACGTCATCCAGGGCGGCGCGGGCACCTCCACCAACATGAACGCGAACGAGGTCATAGCCAACAGGGCCCTGGAAATTCTCGGTCACCACCGCGGCGACTACCACCACCTGCACCCCCTCGACGACGTGAACGCCGGGCAGAGCACCAACGACGCGTACCCGACGGCGGTCAAGGTGGCCCTGCAGGCAGGTACTCACCGTCTCCAACAGGCCATGGCCACCCTGCGGCAAGCCTTCCGGGCCAAGGCCGACGAGTTCGCCGACGTCGTCAAGACCGGCCGCACGCAACTCCAGGACGCGGTACCCATGACCCTCGGCCAGGAGTTCGGCGCGTACGCGGTGATGCTGGCCGAGGACGAACAGCGCCTGGCCGAGGCGACCGCCCTCGTCCGGGAGATCAACCTCGGAGGTACGGCCATCGGTACCGGCCTCAACGCCCACCCCCGCTACGCGGCACTGGCCTGCGCACACCTCAGCACCATCACCGGTGTGCCCCTGTCCACCGCCGCCGACCTGGTGGAGGCCACCCAGGACGCCGGAGCGTTCGTCCAGCTCTCCGGGGTGCTCAAGCGCATCGCCGTCAAGCTCTCCAAGACCTGCAACGACCTGCGCCTGCTGTCCTCCGGGCCGCGGGCGGGCCTCGGCGAGATCAACCTCCCCGCCGTACAGGCCGGCTCCAGCATCATGCCCGGCAAGGTCAACCCGGTGATCCCCGAGGTCGTCAACCAGATCGCCTTCAAGGCCATCGGCAACGACATCACCATCACCATGGCCGCCGAAGCGGGCCAGCTCCAGCTCAACGCCTTCGAACCGGTCATCGCCCACTGCCTGTTCGAAAGCCTGGGACAGCTGGAGGCCGGATGCCTGACGCTGGCCGACCGCTGCGTGAACGGCATCACCGCCAACCGCGAGCACCTGAGCGCGGTCGTGCACAACACCATCGGGATCGTCACCGCCCTCACCCCCGTCATCGGCTACGCGCAGGCCAGTGCCGCCGCACAGGAGGCACTGGACAGAAGCCTGCCCGTGGCCGACGTGGTCCTGGCAAGGGAACTGCTCACGGCCGACGAACTCCGGCGCGCTCTGCGCCCCGAGACGCTCGCCAGAAGCAATGACCGGGAGGCGTACGCACGCGCGTCGGACTGACCTGCCGCCCTCCACGGGGCCCGCCACGCGGCAAGGGGTCCGAGGGTGCGCGGCCATCCAGCATGGTGGTCACCTCGGTCGTCCACCTGGCGCTCGTCCGCGTCGGCCGCGGCGCCCCGGGGGAGTCGGTTCACGGCAGTCGCGAGCCGGCACCAGACATCTCCCCTGTGACCAGAACTCCCGGTTCTGGTGCCCAAGCCTGACCTGCGTTTCCGGCCCGCCGGAGTCGAGCAGTGCGGCAACTGGGCCTGGGGCCTGCGTCGGCGATCCCGACGGCGGGTGCTTCGACGGGGTCGCGGCCCCGGGCGGTCAACCCGCATGAGGCGGCTGCCTGGTAGCCGCCCGCCCCATGAGCAGTGTGCATTGTGAAGTTGCAGGTCACGGGTCTGGTGTGCGCGGGTTTCTCGATGCTCGTGCCGGTCGCGGGTGGATGACTTCGGTGAAGATCGTCGGTCATCGGGAGACTTCGCGGTTCTTCAGGACCATCAGGGCCCTGACCAGGGCGGTCGCCCACTTCGGGTGGGTGCGGACCTTGCCGAGGACCCGCCAGTTCTTGAGATGGGCGAAGCCGTGCTCGACCGGCGCCCGGACGGCGGCCGGTGCCTTGTTGGACAGTTTCTGCCCTCGGGTCAGGGGCCGGTTGCGGGAGGCCTTGTAGCCGGTGATCACCGTCGGGTCGGCGCCGGGATCACTGTCGTCGAGGCCGACGAATCCCAGGTCGGCGATGGCACCGAGCCCGGCCGCCCGCAGTTTCGCGGTGAGCTGGTCGTGGCGGCAGACGGTGATCTCCGAGGATCGTCCGGGGCGGGCCGCGGAGACCCCCAGCAGGCGGGCCCGGTCGTCGGTGAGCGCGATCACCAGCAGGCCATGGCATTTGTGCTTGCCGGAGCAGTTCTTCCGGTTCGCCGTGCCGGTGGGCCGCCGGGTGCGTATCAGGGTGCCGTCGAGCAGAACCACCCCGCCACCCGTTCGGGCGATCTTCTTGAGTGCGCGGTCCAGGCGCGGGGCGCGGGCGGCGAGCAGGCTGACGGCCTCCCGCACCCACCGGGTGACGGTGGTGCGGTGCACTCCGTTGCCGCCGGCGAGGTCGCCGGGCCGCTGGTCACAGCGCAGCACCGCCAGCACGATGCCGGCGTTCTTCCCCGCGGGCAGGGCCCGCCACCGCGAACCGATCTTCTTCAAGTGGCCGCGTATCAGCGTGGCGAGGTAGTTCAGGGTGGCGCTCGACAGCGGCAGGCGGGCGGTGTAGACAAGGCCGCCAGGGCCCTCGACGGGGCTGGTGTTGCCCTTCACAAAACACGTCAACTGTCCTCGGGGGCCCGCCAGTTACGCCCTGACTCCCCGCCCCGGTGTGGCTACCGGCGTGCGGTGAACCGTCCGTCGGGTCGTTTGTGCAACCAGCCACGATCGGCGAGCTTGGTCATCTTCGCCGTCCAGTTCGCTCCGGCGAGCGGTGATCCGCTCCAGGTCTCCCATACCCTGCACCCTCCCGCGATCTCACCGCGTACCACCCCGGTCACGGATCGTAGGAGCGTCGCGTAGCGGCGGTCCGCCAGTCGTCCTTGAGCTGTCCGTCCCTCTCGGTGCGCGGGGCGCAGGAGGCCGCAGGCAACGACGAGGAAGTTGGTCACGGGGATCTGCCGTGGGGCTTCCATGCGAGGGCTGCGTCGGTGGGACGGCAGTCACTCAAGGAGCCGATGGGCGTGCGCTCCGGCCTGATTGAGCGTGGGGTGGTTGGGTAGACGCAGGCCGCCTGTGAGGCATGTTGCAGTGCGTCCAGTTACGGAAGCCTGTGGCGCAGGCACGACGAGTGCCAGGGCCGAGTACCCACCAGTGTGCCGGCAACCAGTTGACCACCGTCATCAGCAGGTCGATGGCGACCGCCGCCGCGACCGCGGTGTGCCTTCGTCGTGGGGCCTGGGCCGTGCCGGCCCCACGACGAAGGCGTCACTTTTCGTGGTCGTCCGAGGAGCCAGGTTGTGGTGGGCCGTAGGGTTCGATCTTCGGGTTGGCGAACGGCCCCCGCGCCCCCGCCGCACCGGTGATCCGGGCGGCGGTGTCCTCGGTGACCATCAAGACATGAGTGCCTTGTTCGGGATCCACGAGCACGAGGCCGTAGGACTCGTCGACCTCCGCGGGCGCCAGTCCGTACGTCCGTATGGCGTCCTGGAGCCTCGCTCCACGTGGGAGCGTGACGGTGACGAGAACGAAAGGGCCCTGTTCAGCCATAGCTCTCCCTGTGGAAGCCCGGGCTACCGGCGCTTGCGGATCACGTCAACGAGACGGGCCGTGTCAATCGTGCCGTACCCATGGTCGAAGTCGAAGCCGGCCATGCCGATATCGTTGGCGGTGCGACGCAGCAGGGTGCGCATTTCCATCGGCGAAAGCTTGTTCACGGGAAGCTGTGAGCGCACTGCGGCCACGACACCGGCGGCGACGGGACAGGACGCCGACGTGCCGGAGTCGGGGCTGTGCTCACCGAACGCCTTCGACCCTGCGAAGTGCGTAAAGGTGCAAACGTCCGGCTTGCGGCGACTGAGCCGTCCTGGGCCCTGGGAGGAGTAGCCGACGCGGATACCGTCGACATTGACGCCGCCGATGGACAGGACCCGGGGGTGAGAGTTCGCCCCGTTGATGGGACGGGACGTGAACTGGCAGCGGCCGTCGGGGCACTCGCGACCGCAGTTGCCCGCGGCGAACAAGATGTCCGCACCTGCCTGCTCCAGAGCAGTGACGGCCAGGTTGAAAGGGTGCGCCGGGTTGTCCGAGTAGTTTCCGGGGTGGCCGGGAGGGAAGTCCCAGCCGGGGCTGAACGAGCCCCAACTGTTGCTGACGACCAGCGAGCGGCGCTCTTCGGGCATGTCCTCAAGCATGAACCGCAGGTGCGAGAAGGCCGCGATCGCGTCGGAGAGGAAGCCCTCCATCACGGTTGCTCCGGGGCGCCGCGACAGCAGGATGGGGATGTCGAGGAGCGTTGCCTTCGGTGCGGTGATCCGGGCGTCGAAGGCGCACATGGTGCCGTGGTCCACCTCGAACTGGCCGAAGTTTCCCACGACCCCGGCAGGCTTCCAGCTCCGCTCCGCGTCGACGGTCACCTCGTGGCCGATGACCTGGGAGAGGTGCTGGACGTTGATGCCGGTGTCCAGGACGGCGACGGAGACGCCGGCACCGTCCAGACCCTCCGTCTCCAGGCTGTGGGTCAGCTTTCGCTGTACGTCGTGCCAGTCGCCTACGGGGGCGTCCCCACCGCACGTCGGCATGGTCTCGATGACGGGGTCGGAGGAGATGCCGACGATGTCGGGACGGGCAGTGGCGAGCATCGCGTAGCGGCTGGCGACGTCGTAGTCCTGGATCTCACCGCGCACCAGGACGCTGGCATTCTCGGGAGCCATGGAAAAGGTGAGTGGCTGTTCCAGGGACAGCGGGTCGCCGCCCGGCGTCGCCGGCTGCGGCTGGGGCATCGGTACTGGAACGAAGTTGGGATCCAGCGCGACGCCGGGGACGTCCCCGGCGACGGTAGTGGCGGCGGGGGTGGTTTCGTGAGGGTCGATGACGGCCCGGAGGACATCGGGCTCGGGCCGCATCTGAATCATGACGCGCATAGTTGGCTCCTGAACGGTGCAGTAGTCAGCCCCACTGGGTCGCGGATCACTGACGCTAGGGCGGCGTTTGCAGAGGGGATGGGAACACCGGTGACCGAGGTGGGACGGTCACCGTGGATCGGCTCCCCTGGGGAACGAGCCTCACGGTGACAGAAGGCAGACCGTTACGGCACCGCCAAACAGGCGACATACCTGTGGCATATGCGATGGAGAGTCGACGCTTCATGGCAGGAGATGCGGCTGTGGTGATCGATTCAGCAACCTCCGCTGTTGCCGTCACCTTCCCGCTCGCGAACCCCGCGATGCCGCAGCCCTGACCCTGCGCCGACAAGGCTGCCACTACCTCCTCGGAGACGACGTCTGACGGCCTGGGTCACGGGGTGACCGCGAGGGGCCCGGAAGCCTGAAGAGGGCTCTGACCGGTTTCGTTCGCGAGAGCTTGCTTTGCCTAATTGTCGCTAGTTGTGCCCTTGTATCTGAGGGCCTCGCTAAGCTGAGTGTTGCCATCCGGACGGAGCGTGATCGCTTGCAGTGATGGCCCGCGCCTCCGCGAGGGCGGCACGCCGACGATGACTGCCGGGAACCTGAGGAGGGGTGTTGGCAGGATTCACCGACGGGGAACTGCAGGCGCTCGCGGAGCGCTACCACGAGTCCCGTAAAGCCCGGCTACTACTCGGGCGGGCCGGATACCCGAAGGAACGTGTCCCCGAATTTACGGATGCCAGCTCGTTCTGGTATGAGATCAACCAGGAGATCGAGTCCGGTGTCATGACCGACGGCAGGGACAGGATTCTTGCAGAGGACGAGGCCCGGTACCCGGCACGTCCGATTGGCTCCTATTCGGGTTCCGGCCAGAATCCCCCGCCCGACCCACAGCCCCCGCCGGGGCCAGGCTTGTCTCTGACGTCGAACCAGGTCGCCATCGCGGGGGCCGTGATCGGAGGGCTGGCCGTAGTTATTGCCGCCGTGGTGACGGGGCTGTTCGGTCTGATCGACGCTGGCGGAACCGTCACGGACGCGAAGTCCGGCAGCAGTGCGACGCCGGGCGAGGACGGGACTTCCGACTCGCCGGGAATCGTCAACGAGGAGCGCGACGTGAAGCTCCACGCTTCCGAGCCGGGCTATCAGTCCGTAGAGATGGACTACTGGCGCCAGGAGCTCGACAACTCTGCCAGCGCCCCGAACGGTGACCTGTGGATGAGGCCCGGTCATCTGGATGCCGTGGACTCCGCCGCTCTGGCGAAGATCGAGAGGTCACCAGACGCGACTCCGGCACGCTGCGCCCGCGTCACATCCTGGGCGACACGGATCGACTTCAGCACCCTGCGCGTGGGCGACCAGCTCTGTGGCCGGAGTACCGAAGGCCGCTACGCGATGCTCCGCGTCATCACGCTGCCTGCGCCATCAGGAGGCAGCGGCTTCTTCGTCTTCCACGGCATCGTGTGGAAGAGGTAGCAACCACATCCCGTCCCGCGGCGCTGGCTGCGCCGAAGAATGGGACGCTAGTAGCCAAGTTGCTACGGTGACCTTCCCGCTACCCGGGCGGGCGCCGGGGAGACGGCCACGGCGCTTTCCGCTTCGGCCCGGTCCTGCTCGGCCAGCCGGTTCAGGACCTGCTCGGCGACCAGCGGTTCCTCCCGCTCCGCCTGGACCTCCTGCAGCTGCTTGGCCAACTCCTCGTCGAACACGTCCAGTTCGCTCCGGCGAGCGGTGATCCGCTCCAGGTCTCCCATACCCTGCACCCTCCCGCGATCTCACCGCGTACCACCCCGGTCACGGATCCGTAGGAGCGCTCCCGAGACGAGCGCAGCGGAACCCAAGAACCGCCTCAGCCGACGGGGCAGACGATCTTCACCATGGACACCCGCCGCCGACCGGCACGAGCACGGCAACTCGCCCGCACACCAGCCCACCTCACCTGCGCGTTTCACGATGCACGGGTCTCCATGGTCGTCCGCGGTCTCGGGGCGCTGTCTCCAGCGCCGGGTCAGCGGGCGAGGACGCGGTGCAGCCAGGCCAGCAGGTCGCTGACGATCTCCTGCCTGTTGGTCTCGTGGAACAGTTCGTGGCGGGCCGCGGGATAGATGAGGTAGGTCAGGTCGACGACGCCGGCCTCGCCGTAGCGCTCGACCAGCAGGTTGCTGAGGGAGAGGTCGGCGTTCAGCGGGTCGTGGTCGCCGACCAGGACGCAGACGGGCAGATCCGCCGGGACGCCCTTGGGCTGGGCGAGCGACGCCGAGGCGACGGTGATGTCGGCCATGCCCTGGGCGTCGAGGCTGAAGCCGCACAGGGGGTCGGCGAGGTAGGCGTCGACGGCCGCCTCGTCCCGGCTGAGCCAGTCGAACGGCGTGCGGCCGGGCTGGAACGCCCGGTTGAGCGCGAGCAGCGGGTCTCCTCCCTCCGCGGCCTCCCGGGCCTGCGACGCGAGCATGACGTCGACCGCGGTGGTACCGGCGAGGACGAGGGCGTCGATCAGGTGGGAGTGGTCCAGGACGTACTGCTGCGAGGCGAAGGAACCGAGGCTGTGTCCGAGCAGCACCAGGGGCAGGCCGGGGTGCTGCCCACGGATGGTCTCCGAGAGGGTGACCATGTCGCCGACGAGTCGGTTCCAGCCGTCGTCCCCGAGATGACCGGGCTCGGCGTGCCTGCTCAGCCCGTGTCCGCGGTGATCGTTGGCGTAGACGGCGTAGCCCTGGGCGGTCAGTGCCGACGCCAGCGGGGCATAGCGGCCGGCGTGCTCTCCCATGCCGTGGGCGATCTGGACGACGGCTCGCGCTGGGGTGTCCGGCATCCATTCGCGCACGTGGATCTGGACGCCGTCCTCGCTGTCGAAGGTGAACATCGGACTCCTTGTCCTGGGTAAGCGGGCAGCTCTGAGCGTCCGGCCGCGTGGGAGGGGGTGGCCGGCCCGAGCGGTCCAGGCTCACGGTGGTTGTGATGCCGGCGGTGGTGGCCGCCCGGCCGGGTCAGGCGGGCTGCTCGCCGAGGTAGCCGGCGATGATGCGGGAGTGGTCGGCCCGGAGTTCCCGGGCCGTGGCGTGCGCGGTGATCTCGCCGTGGGAGAGGACGTAGCCGCGGTCGGCGATGTCGAGGGCGAGGCCGACGTGCTGTTCGACGAGCAGCACCCCGCAGCCAGTGTCGTCGGCATAGCGCCTGACGATGGGCAGCAACTCCTCGACGATGATGGGTGCCAGGCCGAGGCTGAGCTCGTCGAGCAGCAGCAGCTTGGGGCCGCGGGCCAGGGCCCGTCCCATGGCGAGCATCTGCTGCTCGCCGCCGGAGAGCAGTCCTGCCTTGCGGTCCTGGAGCCGGGACAGGGCGGGGAAGTAACGGTGGGCGGCCGCCTGGTCGAGGCGCTCGCCCCGGTGACCGAGGCGCAGGTGCTCCGCCACCGTGAGGCCGGAGAAGATGCCTCGCCCTTCCGGAACGTGGGCGATGCCGAGGCGGGCGCGGGTCGCCGCCGGGATCCTGCCGAGGTCCGTTCCGTGGAACGTGATCGTGCCGGCGAGGGGGCGCAGCAGGGCGGAGACGGCCTTGAGCGTGGTGGTCTTCCCCGCTCCGTTGGCCCCGAGGAGGGCGACGACCTCTCCCGCGCCCACTTCGAGGTCGATCCCGCGGACGACGGCGGCTCCGTCATATCCGGCGGTGAGGCCGGCCACCTCCAGGACTGGGGTGCTCATGGTGTCTCCGGGGTGCTGGTGAGGGACGTGGCGGATCCGACGGTCGACGTGCCGGCCGCGGCGGCGGGCTGGGCGGTGGACGCCCCGAGGTAGGCGGTGACGACGGCGGGGTCGGTTCGGACCTGTGCCGGTGTCCCGGAGGCGATCACCTTGCCGAACTCCAGGACGACGACGTGGTCGCAGACGCCCATCACGAGGCTCATGTCGTGGTCGATGAGGAGCAGCGCGGTGCCGGCGTCGGCGACCGCGCGCAGTCGGCGTCCGAGTTCGGCGCTCTCCGTCGTGTCCAGGCCGGCCGCGGGTTCGTCGAGACAGATGACGCGGGGCCGGGCCGCCAGGGCCCGTGCCACACCGACGAGTTTGCGTCTGCCCTGGGACAGTTCGTGCGCCGAGGCGTCGGCCAGGTCCTCGAGACCCAGGGCCGCGAGCGCCTCCGGAACAGCGGGGTTCGGGGACGGCCGGCGGCCGAAGGTCTCGCCGAGCGCGGTCCACCATGTCGAGGGGTCCGCCGTGACCTGCAGGTTCTCGGCGACCGTGAGGTCCTCGAAGAGTTCGCTGCTCTGGAAGGTGCGGGCGAGTCCTCGACGGGCTCGTGTGTGGGGCGGCCGTCCGGTCAGGTCCTTGCCGTCCAGTTCGACCTTTCCCCGGGCGGCGACGAGGCCGGTGACGGCGTCGACGAAGGTGGTCTTGCCGGCTCCGTTGGGGCCGATGAGTCCCACGAGTTGGCCCTCGCCGACCTCCAGGGAGACATCGCTGAGGGCGTGGACGCCGCCGTAGCTGACGCCCAGCTGCTGGACCGAGAGCACGTTCACGGTGCGACCTCCTTGGCGTCGGCAGCGGTACGGCCGAGGTGGATCTGTGGGGAGCCGACGGCGGATGCGCTGTCGGCCGGCGGTCCCGTCGTGGCCGCCGCGCGTCTGGCCCGCTTCACCGTCCTCCGGCGGTAGGCGGCGCCGGCGATGCCGTCCGGGTTGGCGATCAGCGTCACGATCAGGGAGACGCCGCCGAAGAGCAGGGCCCAGGTCCCCTTGATCCCGAACCACTTGTCCAGCGCGTGGGGCAGCAGCGCCTCGGTCGACATCAGCCCCGCGATCACGGCTCCGGACACCATGGTGATGCCGCCGATGTAGGCGAAGCCGATCAGGCCGAGGGCGGCCAGCGCGGTGAACCGGGCGGCGCTGACCGAGCCGAAGTTGTAGCCGTAGAGGGTGCCGGCAGCGCCGGCGATGAAGGAACTGATCGCGAACGCGGCGATCTTCACGGCCCGCACGTCGACACCGGCCGCCGCGGCGGCGCGCTCGTTGGAGCGGACGGCGAGCATCCGCCGGCCGAGTCCGGTGCGCCGGAGATGGGCGACGTACAGTCCGAGGGCGACGGTGACGGCCAGGACGAGGAAGCCGAACATGGGGCTGGGTTCGTTGCCGTCCAGGCCGCGGAAGTCCGCTTTCGGACCGAGGTCGATGCCGAACAGGCGCGGCGGGGGTACGGACACTCCGGCCGTTCCGCCGAACGAGGTGTTGCCGAACAGCGCCTGTTCCATGGCCAGGGCCGCGGCCAGGGTGACGACGGCCAGGCTCACCCCCCGCACTCGCAGGGCGGAGACGCCCGCGGCCACTCCGAGCAGGGTGGCCAGCAGCATCGCGCCGAGTGCGGAGAACGGGAACGGGATCCCCAACCGGACGGAGAGGTGGGAGAGGACGAAGCCCGCGGTTCCGGAGAGCGCGAGCTGCATCACGGAGATCTGTCCCACGTAGCCGGTGATGACGACGTAGGACAGGACGATGACCATGCCGATCATCGAGTTGGTGAGTGCCTGGCGGAAGTCGAACGGGAGCACGATCAGTGCGGCGGCGGCGACCGAGGCGGCGATCAGGGCGGGACGCAGCAGCCGCTCGGGCAGGGGCACCGCGGGCAGCCGCTGTTCGACGAGTTCACCGCGGCGCGGCAGACCTGCGCCGCGCACGTACAGGGCGACGACCATCAGGGCGAAGACGAGGAGCTGCTGGAGGCCGGGCATGGCGTTGCCGTTGTCGGTCGGGAACCAGCTCTGCGTGGACAGGTAGTACACGATCGACTGGAGCACGCCGATGAGGATGCCCGTGGTGCAGGCGATCCACAGCGAGGTGAACCCGGCGAAGAGGGCGGCGGCCAGGGCCGGGACCACCTGCAGGGGGAGCGTCATGGAGTCGACCTGCACGATGGGCGCGGCCAGGACACCGAGCAGCCCGGCGACCAGGGCGGCCAGGAGGGTGTTGGCCATCGAGACACTGTTGGGCGACAGGCCCGCCAGGAGAGCCGCCTGTTCGTTCTCGGAGGCCGCGCGGGTGGCCAGGCCGAAGCGGCTCCACCGGTACAGGGCCCCCAGGAGCAGGGCGATCACGACGACCAGTCCGGCCAGGACGAAGCGGTCGGAGGGGGTGGTGACGCCCAGCACGGTGACGGTGCCGGCCGGAAGGATGCTCGGTGCCTGCTGCGGCTGCACGCCGAAGACCAGGAGCACGGTGGCCTGCAGGGTGAGCAGGATGCCGAGGGAGGCCGCGAGTTTCGCCAGGGGCGAGACGGTGCGCAGCGGCTTGAAGACCGCCACCTCGGTCAGCACTCCGACGGCGAGCGCGACCGCGAGGGCTCCGGCGAGAGCGGCTCCCCTGGGCAGCGTGAATCCGAAGAAACCTGTGGTCAGCGCCCAGAAGGCATAGGCCGAGGCCATGGCGACGGCGCCGGTGGACAGGTTGATGATGCCCGAGCCCCGGTAGGTGACCACCACGCCGAGCGCGATGCCGGCGATCAGTGCCCCCTGGCCGAGGCCGAGCAGGGCGAAGAGCAGTATCTGTTCCAATGCATGACTCCTGTCATGAGCCCGCGAATCCGCGGGTCCGCGCTGCCGAGGCCGCGTCCTGCGAGGGCGTGCGGCCTCAGAGGCGGCGGGGCGGGCGGGGGCTCACCGGGGCGGGCGGATCCAGTCGGTCAGCGGCTTGAACTGGCCCTTGCCCTCGTACTGGTAGAACCTCGCCTGGTCGTTGCAGACGGCGGGGGCGTCCGGGTACTTGCCGCACTTGACCTCGGCGGCGCCCATGACGACCGGCCCGGGGAACTTCTTGAGCCGCTCGGTCACCGACGCGGGGGTGATCTTGTCCGGGCCGATGGCGTTGAGCACCTTCGCGTACGTCAGGACCGTGCTCCAGCCCAGCGGCGCGAAGACCTTGGACTGGTCGTCCTTGCCAAGACCCGCCTGCGCCGAGGTCTTCAGGAACGCCTTGGAGTCGGCGGCCGTGGAGTCCATCGGCAGCGTCTGGGCGACGCCGTACGTCCAGGTGGGCAGGTCCCCGCCGAGGCCCTGGGCGACATCGGGGGACATGCACAGCGGCGTGGAGACCACCGGCTTGGTGACGTTGAGCTGCTTCAGCGCCTTGGCGATCCCGACGCAACCGCCACCGACGGAGATGGGCACCACGACATCCGCGGTGTTCGCCCCGGCCGCGGTGACCGGGCCGATCAGATCGGTGGACTGTGCGTCGAATCCGACGGACTTCACCTTCAGACCGGCGGCTTCCAGGCCCTTCACCGCCGCCCCGGAGGCGATCTTGTCGCCGGGCGTGTTCGTGTGGATCACCGCCGCGGTCTTCGCCTTCAGCACGTCACGGGCGTAGGTGCCCCAGGTGCCGAAGATGTGCGGCAGGTCGCCGAAGGTGCTGAAGGTGTTCTTCGCGGTGGGCATGGTCGGGCCCGTCGCCACTCCGACCAGCACGGGCTTCTTGCCCGCGATCACGGAGTTGAAGGAGGCGTCTCCGAGGTAGAGGTTGCCCGCGCCGATGGCGGAGACGTCCTTGTCGCCGAGGAGTTGCTGGCCGCACTTCTGCCCCTCCTCCTCGGCGGACACCACCGTGCAGACGTTCAGCTTCAGCGGGTGCCCGCCGATACCGCCCAGCCTGTCGTTGACGTACTTCACGGCGGCACGGGCACCCAGGGTGGCCTCGGGGTTGCCGCCGGGGCCGCCCTCGACGTTCACCCAGCCCAGGGTGACCGGGTCGAGGCCGGCGTCGGCCTTGCCCGCCTTTCCGCCGACGTAGTCGAGGTAGTCGGTCACGACGTCACTCGCCGAGCGGGAGTCCGCACTCGCGGAGGAGCCACCCCCCAAGGCGCCGGACGACGAGGGTGCGTCGGTGCCCGATCCGCCGCATGCGGCGATGCCCAGCAGGGGCGCCATGGCGGCGGAGACGAGGCCGAGTCTCAGGGGACGTGAGGTTGCGGGCATGCGGGATCCTCCAGGATCGGAAAACGGCAGGGCGTAGCCGGCACGGCATGCGGGGAGAGCGCGGAAGGCGGAGGAGGGCAGGAGGGCGCACAGGGATGACCGGTGCTTGGGTCCAGCCCGAGGTACTTCGAAAGGCCAGGTGATCGGCGCTTTCAAGTTTCGTAACTTTCTTACGGATCGGGAATCTAGGTGTACGCTGGCGCCCTGTCAACGCCCCGGTTCACACCGAATTAACGATCATGCAATGGGAGGGGAAGGACATGACGGCGGATGCCGTGAGACGCAGGCTCCCTCGGCGCACACCCGAAGAGACCCGGGCTCTCATGCTGGAGGCGGCCACCGAACTCGTCTGCGCCGGCACCTCCGACACGAGTGAAGCGGCTGTCTCCGCAGCCCTTGCTCATATCCGCGTCAAGCGGGTCACTGAGGAAGCCACTCGCATCATGCGGGAGAGGCTGGGCGACGACACGGCACCGGCGATCACGACCGGATCCATCTATCAGATCTGGCCCGCGCAGGCCGACTTCCAGGCAGATCTCCTCTTCCACCTCACCAGCCGACAGGCCGAACTGGTCCCGGGCCTGTCGGAGAGCATCCGCCGTTTCAAGGAGGCGGTCGACAGCGGCACGACCTGGCAGGAGGCTCTCAACGACGTCCTGGCGGACAACCACGAGAACCACCGCGTGGACCCGATCTACCGCGTGCTGCTCGGCTTCTACGCCAGCGCCGCCAACCCGCGCGTCCGCGACGCCCTGGGGCACTACGGCGAGTCGTTCACCGAGGTCGCCTGCGAGGCGTACCAGGCGCTGCTGGACGCGTACGGCCTACGCATGCGAGCGCCCTACAAGGTCGAACACCTCGCCACCACCATCGCCGCCCTGCTCGACGGCTTCCACATGCGCTGGATCGCCGGCCACCCCAACCTGGAGGACCCGGAAGGAGAGGACGGCTGGTTCCTCGTCACCCGGGCCGCCGTGATGGTGTTCGACCAGTTCACCGAACCGGCGTAGGCGGGTTCACGGGGCCATGCGCCGGCGCTGCTCGCGCAGCAGGGCCTGTGCGCTCTCACGCCGAGCCGGTCAGCCTCTGCCGCGGGGCGTCGTTGTCGTCGTGATGGACGACCTCGTCGAAGCGCAGCCGCAGCCCGTGCTCGGCCGGCAGGCCGGCCACGATCGCGTCGAGCTGTTCGCGGTGTGCCTTGGTGCGGGCCTGTACGTACGACACGCGCACCTCGTCGGATTCGTCGGCGAGGACCTGGTCCATGCGCTCGCGGATGTACCGCTTGAGGTTGATGTGTTCCATGAACACCTCGGTGATGCCGGCCTCCACGAGCTGCCCGAAGAGGTGGTCCAGCAGTTCGGGCCGGGCGGCGAAGTGGGGCAGGAGCGGGCCGGCGAAGGCGAAGGTGGGGATGCCGGCGTCGCGTAGTTCCGTGAGCGTGCGCAGGCGGCGGGAGGCGAGCGGGGCGCGGACCTCCAGCCGGCGGCTGACCTTGTCGTCCGCGGTGGTCACGGTCATGCCGGCCTCCGCCCGGGGCAGGCTGGTGAGCAGGTCGATGTCGCGGGTGACGACCGGTGACTTGGTCAGGATGCGGACCAGGACCGGGTAGGCGACGGCGTCGAGCTCGCGCAGGATGCCGCGGGTGAGCCGGTACCTCCTCTCGTTGCCCTGGTAGGGGTCGGTGACGGAGCTGAGCAGCATCGTGCCGTGGTGCTTGTGCTCGGGCATCCGGGCCAACTCTTCGCGGGCGAGTTCGACGGCGTTCTTCTTCACGTACAGGTAGTCGCCCCACTCCTTGGCCGACCGGCCGAACTGCCGTCCCGCGAAGGACGCGAAGCAGTACGCGCAGCCCAGAACGCAGCCGGTGCAGGGGTTGATCACATAGTCGTTCGACGGTGTCCTCGACTTCTGGATCAGGGTCTTCGCCTCGATCTCGACCGGTTCCATGTCGGGCTTCCTCTCTGCTGTCGGCCACCCGCGCCCGGCGCGAGGCGGCTGGACACCCAACCTGCATCACGAGGAACAATAATCCTCAGAAGTTGATTCCATGGAATCTAAATGGTTTGCTGGGCGAGCGGCTGATCCGGGCCTTGGTCTCCGGCCCCGGCGAGTGGGTTTCCGTGAGCCCTCGTGGCGGAGCGCGGCGATCGCTCCCGGATCGGGCGCGCCCCGGAGAGTCACGTTTGTCCCCTATGGGATTGTCAAGGAGTGAGCGTCATGACCCTTCCCGCCCTCAACTCGGTCGCCTGGTTCGAGTTCGGCACCGACCAGCCGGAGAAGGTCAGGGAGTTCTACGGCGAGCTCTTCGACTGGAGCTACGTCCTCAACACCGACACCCCGGGCGTCACCTACCACTCGGTGATGCCGCCCGGTGCCCAGCAGCCGACGGGCGGCGTGTGGGAGTCCGAGGGCGGGTTTCCCGGCTACGCGATCTTCTACGTCCTCGTCCAGGACGTCACCGCGACGGTCGAGCGCGCCGGCGAACTGGGCGCCGAGGTGCTCATGGAACCGGTCTCCGACTCCGCGGGCTTCACCTTCGCCCGGCTGCAGGACACGGCCGGCAACCACTTCGGCGTCTTCTCGGTGCCCGCCCCCTGACCGGCCGCGCGGGCAGCCGCACGACACCCGCCGGACGGCCTGTCCCGCAGCACGAACGGGATCGAGGCCGCGTACGCCCGAACCGGCCCCGCCGACCGCCTCGACCTCGCCCGACACCACCGCCCCCGCAGCAAGAACCCAAGGAGAAACCGGCATGACCAGGTCGAACATCGACATCGCCCGCGCCTACTTCCAGGCCGTCCGGACCGGGGACATGGCCGCTCTCGGCGAACTCCTCGACGCCGGCATCGTCTGGCACCAGCCCGGAGCCAACCAGTTCTCCGGCGAGCACAAGGGCCAGGGCGCCGTCTTCCAGATGCTCGGCAGCATGATGGAGGCCAGCCAGGGCACCTTCGCCATCGACGGGATCCACGCCCTCATGGGCAACGGGGACCTGGTCACCGCCACCATCCACTTCACCGGCCGTCGCGACGACGCGTCGATGAGCATGGACGGCGTCGACCTCCTGCGTATCGAGAACGGCAAGATCGCCGAGATGTGGCTCTTCTCCGCCGACCCGGCCGCCGAAGACGCCTTCTGGGGCTAGGGCCCGTGGTGCCCGGGGCCGACTCGGCGCCGGGCGCACCCATGAGTCGATCCGTACGCACACGAAAGGCACCCGCATGCGGAAGATGACGGAGCAGCAGTGGCGGGCGTTCGTCACGGACGGCACCCGCACCGGCAAACTGTCGACCAGCCGTGCCGACGGCATCCCTCATGTGACACCGGTCTGGTTCCTCCTCGACGGCGACGACATCGTGCTCACCACCGAGAAGTACGGGGTCAAGGGCCGCAACCTCGTCCGCGACGGACGGTTCGCCCTCTGTGTGGACGAGGACCGGCCGCCGTACGCGTTCGTCCTCCTCCAGGGCCGCGCGACGATCGCCGAGGACCCGGACGGCATGCTGCGCTGGGGCGGTCTGCTGGGTGCCCGGTACATGGGCGAAGACCGCACCGAGGAGTACGCCGCACGCAACGGCGGCCCCGGCAACCTCCTCGTCCGGGGCCGCATCGACAAAGTCATCGCCTTCGCCGGTATCGCCGACTGAACCGTGGCTGACGGGCCGCGGCCGGGGGCTGTGCGCAGCCGGCTCCGGCTGATCGACCCACGGGCGCTGCCGAGCCGTCGCGGCTCACGGTGCCGGTCGGCCGGGCTGCTTCGGCGCCCGCATGGCCGGCACCGGCGTCCGTGCGGCGGCCTTCCGCTCCGCGTCCAGGGCGCGTCCGGCGGCTCGCAGCGTGCTGAGGACCGCGGTCACCTCGCGTACGGACTGCTCGGAGATCACCGACCCGATACGCAGTTCCAGCTCCTCCTCGAAGACCTTCAGCGCCCCGTCCACCAGCTTCCGCCCCCCTGGCGTCAGTTCGACGATCGAGGAACGGCGATCGTTCGGATTGGCCCGCCGCTGACACAGGCCCGCCGCCTCAAGGCGATCGACCACCTTGCTCGTGCCGCCCACCGTGATCGAGAACTTCTCCGCGATGTCCTGGATCCGCCGCCCGGGCTGCTGATGCAGCAGGTGCAGCACCTCGAACGAGGTCAGCGGCAGGTCGTACTCGGCCTTCAAGCGCCCCTCGATGCCGTCCCACAGCTCGATCTCCAGCGAGACCAGCTCCCGGTACAGCTGCTTCAGGTCGGCGTCGGGCATCACTCGGCTTCCGTAGAATTATCTTCCATGGACAGCTAATTGTAGGCTACGGACCGGTGGCGCCCAGGGAGGCCGCGCCCCGGCCGGGGTCTCTCCACCGACGCCGCCCACCTCCACGCTCCCGGGGCCCTGGAGCCCGTCCTCGCCGTCCGTGCGCGTGGCTGTGGAGAGGGTCAGTCCGCGTCGGCCACGATGGAGCCGACGCGTTCGGCCAGGGTCGGGTCGCGTCGGACCAGGAGGGCCGCGTAGCAGACGGCGGCGAGCAGGGCGGCGACCGCCACGTAGGGGAACCAGTTGTAGGGCGCGGGCTGGCCGGGCTTGGCCAGATAGTAGAGCGGGATCAGGATGGCCACCGTACCGAGCACGGGCAGCACCAGATGCCGCACCAGCCGGAACTCCTGCGGCCGGTACCTGCGGTAGTACAACGGCAGGGCGATGTTCGACGCGAGGTAGACCAGAAGGATCAGGATGGCGCCGAGCGTCGAGGACTCGGTGAAGAAGACCACGGGGTTCATCGAGTCGCCGGAGGAGCCCAGCAGGTGGCCCAGGCCCCAGCCGCCGATGATCAGCAGAGCGGTGGCGGTGAAGGTGATGATCGCCTTGTTCGGTGTGCGGCGGATGGGGTGCACATAGCCGAAGAAGGAGGGGAGCAGCCCCTCGCGTCCGGCGTTGAACACCAGGCGGGCCTGGGAGTTGATGCCGGCGATCAGCACGCCGAGGGTGGAGGTCAGTCCGCCGAGATAGGCGAGGAACGCCAGCACGCCGAGGGTGTCGTCGGCCACCTCCACGAAGGGGATCCGGGAGGCGCCGAGCCGGTTCACGTCGTAGCCGAAGCCGGTCACCGTGGCGTAGGCGAAGAGGATGTAGCTCACCGTCATGATCGCGACGGAGGAGAACACCGCGCGGCCGACGTTGTGGCGCGGGTTCTCCGTCTCCTCGGCGAGTGCCGCCGAGTTCTCCCAGCCGATGAACAGGTACACCGCCAGCGGGAAGCCTGCCGCCAGCCCCTTGAAGCCGTCGCTGATGCGGCTGGGCAGGAACGGGTCGAAGGACAGGGCGCCGCGGTGTTCCACCAGCGCGGCGACCGAGACCACGACCAGCACCAGCATCTCCGCGCCGAAGAAGTAGCCGGCCCACTTGGTGGAGACCACCACCCCGCGCAGCATCAGCGCCACGGCCAGCCCGGTGAGCAGCAGCGTCCAGATGATCCACGGCAGGTCCACCCCGGTGTAGTGGTGCAGGGTGATCTGCACGAACCCGCCGGAGATCGAGATGACGCCGGCCATCGCGATGATGTAGCCCAGCGCTGCCAGCAGCGCCGTGGTCACCGCGCTGACCGGCCCGAAGGTCTTGCCGACGAAGGTGATGAAGCTGCCCGCCGAGGGGTGTGCCCGGGAGAACTCCGCCAGGGTGTTGCCGAGAAGCGCCACCGCGATGCCCGCGGCGAGAATGGTCAGCGGTGAGGCCACGCCCGCGGTGGTGGCAAGGAAGGCGAAACCGAAGAAGAAGCTCATGGCCGGGCCGACGTTGGCCATCGTGGCCGCGGCGATGTCCGCCATGCCGAGGACGCCACCGCGCAGCCGCTGCGGCGCGCCGCCGGCAGGACCCGGCGGGGACGGCGAGCCGGCTCCGGGGTGGGGCATGGCGGCAACTCCTCGTGTGGTGTGGCGGTGTGATGGATGCGCGGGTTCGCGACGGCCGGGCCGGCACGGACCGGCGCGTCAGCGGTGCCGGGAGCGGTGGTGCGCCTTCACCGCCTGCACGGCCGGATCGGTCGCGCCCCGCCCGAGTTCGGCGAGCAACTCGGCGTGGCAGTGGTTCTGCGCCCGGACGACCGCGGGTTCCGGTGCGGGCAGCAGCAGGCACAGCCGGCCGAGCAGGTCGGCGGCGAACTCGCGGATCCCGGCGCCGCCGAGCGCCACCGCGAGGTCCAGGTGGAATCGGGTCTCCAGCTCGGCCAGGCGGGCCGGGTCGTCAGTCTCTTCCATCTCCTCGACCAGCGGTCGAAGCCCGTCCAGCCGTGCGGGCGGGACCTCTCCCGAACCGTGCGCCACGAGGCCGCATTCGAGCAGGAGCCGGAAGGCTTCCAGCGAGGCCGCCTCCTCGGGGTCGTGGGTCAGGGCCACGACGGTGTCCCACTCCTGCGCGACGAAGGTTCCGCCCGCGCGTCCGCGCCGGCGGTCGAGCAGGCCGTCCTGGCACATGCCTTCCAGTGCGCGGCGCACGGTGATCTCGCCGATGCCGAGCTCCTCGGCGAGGACCCCGGCGTCGGGCAGCCGGTCCCCGGGCCGTACGGAACGCAGGCGTACCCGCAGTGCGATCCGTGACCGGACGAGGTCGGATCCGCTCTGGCCCCCGCCGGGCAGGGCGCGGGCGAGTCCCACGCCGGTGACCGCCGTCGTCGCCGGGCCTGGCGGGTTGTAGGGCCCGAACTTGCCCGCTGCATTCGCCACGGCGCCACCCTAACGGCCCGCTGATCGCGGTCGCGGCCCCCGACGGCCGTCGCGCGGTGCGCCGGGCCGGCGTCGAGGGCGAGCGTGTGCTCGGTGCGGGGCGGGCGGGCCCGCCGGTGGTTCCCGCGACGACACCGCGGTGTGGTGCATGGGGACTCCCGAGGAGGTGGTGAACCGGCCCGCTCCGGCCGCGGGCACAGACGGCGCGGCACGGCACGGGCGTCGCGACGGGAGGAGCGGGTCGCGCTGCAGGAAAAATTAGAGCAAGGTGAACAGTTAAACAAGACCCTGCCGTGACCGGGCCGGAAGGTGGGGGGCGGGGCGGGTGCGGAGGCCGGTCCATCGCCGCCCCGACCAGGGAATTCGCACCCCGGTGGGCGGGTCGCGGGGGCTGTCGGCAGGGTGTGGGCCGAGCGGGTGCGGGGTGTGCGTGCCCCGGCGGGACGGCGTGCTGACGCCAGGGCGTGGGCGGTCGGACCCCTTGTTTTATTCGATCGTCCTGAACTATTTTCCTGAACGCCACCGGTTCGACGGTCCAGCAGGGACCGGACCCGGAGGCCACGGTCCACCATGCCCTCCCTCAGGCCGTGATCGCCACCCGCACCGTCACCCGGCACGCCCGCGCCCCCCACCCGACGGCATCCCCGCCGCCGGCCGCCCGGTCCCGCCGGAACCCTCCCTCGTCCCCACCTGCTTCCTGGATGCCGAGATGACCACACAAGCCCCTCGTCCCGCGCCCGATCCGGTGACCACCACCGAGAGCCCCTCAGGAGGATCCGGCCTGCAAGCCGGACTGAAGAACCGTCATCTGTCGATGATCGCGATCGGTGGTGTCATCGGTGCCGGTCTGTTCGTCGGCTCCGGATCCGGCATCGCCGCCGCCGGTCCCGGCATCCTGATCTCCTACCTCCTTGTCGGCACCCTCGTCGTCCTCGTCATGCGGATGCTCGGCGAGATGGCCGCGGCCAATCCCACCTCAGGCTCGTTCTCCGCCTATGCGGACCGTGCGCTGGGCCGCTGGGCCGGCTTCACCATCGGCTGGCTGTACTGGTTCTTCTGGGTCGTGGTGCTCGCGGTCGAGGCGACCGCCGGCGCCAAGATCCTGGCCGGGTGGATCCCCGCGGTCCCGCAGTGGGGCTGGGCCCTGCTCGTCATGGTGGTCCTCACCGCCACCAACCTCGTCTCCGTCGGCTCCTACGGCGAGTTCGAGTTCTGGTTCGCCGGCATCAAGGTCGTCGCGATCGCCGCGTTCATCGTGGTCGGCGGACTCGCGATCTTCGGCCTGCTGCCCGGCTCGGACCACCCGGCGTCCGGCTTCTCCTACCTGACCGACCACGGCGGATTCCTGCCCAATGGGCCGGGGGCGATCCTCACCGGCATCCTGATGGTCGTCTTCTCCTTCATGGGCAGCGAGATCGTCACCCTGGCCGCCGGCGAGACCGAGAACCCGCGGGCCGCGGTCACCAAGGCCACCAACAGTGTCATCTGGCGGATCGGGGTGTTCTACCTGGGCTCGATCCTGATCGTGGTGTCGCTGCTGCGCTGGGACGACCCGGCGATCCTCAAGGACGGCTCGTACGTTGCCGCGCTGAACTCCATCGGCATCCCGCACGCCGGCGAGATCATGAACGCCATCGTGCTCACCTCCGTGCTGTCCTGTCTCAACTCCGGCCTCTACACCGCCTCCCGGATGGCGTTCTCGCTCGGCCGTCGCAGCGACGCCCCGGCGGCCTTCGCCCGCACCACCGGGCGCGGAGTCCCGCAGGCGGCCATCCTGGCCTCGGTGGTCTTCGGCTTCGTCGCGGTCGCCTTCAACTACCTCTGGCCGGACACGGTCTTCCAGTTCCTGCTGAACTCCTCCGGCGCGATCGCTCTCTTCGTCTGGCTGGTGATCTGCTTCTCCCAACTGCGAATGCGCAAGATCATCCAGCGTGAGTCGCCGGACAAGCTGGTCGTCAGGATGTGGCTCTACCCCTACCTGACCTGGGCCACCATCGGGATGATCACATTCGTCCTGGTCTACATGCTGACCGACACCGCCGACGGTGGCGGCCGCGACCAGGTCGTCCTGTCCACTCTGCTCGCCGGGGTCGTGGTGGCCTTCGCTCTCGTCCGCGAGCGGCGGGCCCGGAACGCCCGGCAGGACAAGGTCACCCTCTCGTAGCGGCCCGGCCCGTCGTACGGCCGTCCCGATCCGCCGGTGACGCGGCCCTCCCGCCGCGTCACCGGCTTCACGGCCGCACTCGTCCCCGATTCCGCGGAAGCACGGGCATCCGGCGCCGAGCCGGGCCGCTGCGGACCGCTGTCGCCGAACAGACCCGCCGCAGCCACCCGCCACTCGGGTGCAGCCGAACAGACCCGTCGCAGCCACCCGCCACTCGGGTGCACCGGCTCGGCCGCGCTCGAAGGTGCGGACTGCTCCGGTGCAGGCATGGGCCACGAACCGAAGCACCGCCCCTCACCGTCAGATCCACCTCGCCTTGCCTCGGGCGGACCGGGGGCTCGTCATCCGCGTACGACGAGGGGCGGCGGACGGGGAGTCCGTCCGCCGCCCCGCTCGCCGGGTCGGACGGGTCACACCGTCAGCGGTCCTCGAAGACAGGCGCCCTCTTCTCCAGGAACGCGCTCATCCCCTCCTTCTGGTCCGCTGTCGCGAACAGGGCGTGGAACACGCGCCGTTCGAAGAGGAGCCCGTCGCGCAGGCCGGTCTCCAGGGCCCGGTCGACCGACTCGCGGGCGGCCGTGACGGCCCGGCGGCCGTAGGAGGCGATGGCCGCCGCGGCGTCCGTGCTCTCGGTGAGGACACGGTCGTCCGGGACCACCCGCGACACCAGGCCCGCGGCCTCCGCCTCGCGGGCGCTCATCGTGCGGCCCGTGAGGATCAGGTCCATGGCCTTGGCGCGGCCGACCAGGCGGGTCAGCCGCTGGGTGCCGCCGATGCCGGGGATCACGCCGAGCTTGATCTCCGGCTGGCCGAAGACCGCCGACTCGCCCGCGACGACCAGGTCGCACATCATCGCCAGTTCGCAACCGCCGCCCAGTGCGTGCCCGTTGACCGCCGCGATCTTCGGCGTCCGGAATCCGGCGAACTCCTCCCAGCCCGCGAAGTAGTCCTCCGCGGCCATGTCCACGGCCGACTTCCCGGCCATCTCCTTGATGTCGGCACCGGCCGCGAAGACCTTCTCCGAACCGGTGATCACGAAGCAGCCGACCTCCGGATCGCGGTCCAACGGGCGCAGTACGTCGAGGAGTTCGGTCAGCAGCTCGCTGCTGAGGGCGTTCAGGACGTGCGGCCGATGGAGTCGTACCGTGACGACGCGGTCATGACGTTCGATCTTGAGGGTGTTCATCGACTCTCCCTCTCCCTCGCTTGTCGAATCCGGCGGTGTGTCATGAGTCCCAGATCGCGCCGTACGCGGGAATCCCGCGCCGTTCGAGACCGTGAACGACCTGCCAGGTCAGCTTCTTGTTGGAGATGCAGATGACGGCTTCGGCGCGGAAGTCGCGGTACGCGGTGTACGCGAGGCGCACCATGTCCGGCTTGCCGTGCTGCGAGGTGTCCCAGACCAGTGCGTTCGGCTGGACCGCGAGGATCTCGTCGACCAGTTCGTCGCCGTAGGTCCTGCGGGGGTCACGCGTGGCCCATACGAGCCGTGAGGGCACCTCGGCGGCCAGCAGATGCGGCAGGCAGGGGCCGATGCCGCTGCCGGTGGCGACGTAGATCACCTTGCTGAACAGGGTCTCGATGTTGGCGACCCCGGCCGTGGTGATGCCCTTGACCCAGACCTTCGTCGGCGCGTCGTCGATGAACGAGCCGGTCCAGTCGCCCGCGCGGGAGATGGTCAGCCGGAAGCCGGGTTCGCCGGGTGAGGGCACGTTGGCGAAGGAGTGCCACTCGGTGAGCGGGCTGCGGCTGATGGCGGTGGAGGACCCCGCGAAGGGGGTCACGCCGTGGTCGAAACGGGCCAGCGCGACGTGCGTGGAGGGTTTCTCGATCCGTACGTCCACCTTGCGCAGCCGCAGCCAGGGGAGGGCGACGCTGAAGGTGACCACGGCCAGCACCCCGAGGGCGACCGGCCCCTGTCCGCCCAGCAGCGTGTGCGTCCAGAACAGTACGAGGGCGCTCCAGCCGCCGAAGCGGTGGATCTTCTCGAAGTGGTCGTGGAAGCGGGCGCGGAACGGAGGCAGGGCGGTGGCGACGATGACGGCGAGCAGGGCGACGAGCGTCCAACTCACCGTGACGAGCGCCGGGTCGGCCCCGTCGGCCGTCGCCACCACCGCCCCGGCGAGGAACCACGCCGCTCCGGCCAGTGCCCCGCCCACGTGCAGTCCGCCGAAGTGGTAGACCTTTCCGAGCGTCCACCGCGCCTTGAGCGGCCAGCTCGTCGGAGCCCGGGTCGCCAGCCGGAAGAAGAGGTTGATGACGTACTGCTGCCGGACCACCACCGCGAGCGCGAGGTTCGCGAGGGACGCGTAGCCGACGGTCTCGGCGTCCGGCCCCCGACTGACCGCCAGGAAAACGATGTTGACCAGCAGCACCAGGGCCGCGAGGCGGTTGTGGTGCATCAGGCGGGGGTGCTTGAGCAGGCGGCGGGGCGCGGACGTGAGCGGTGGGAGTTCGGCGAGAGCCGAGGCAGGCGCGGGAGGGGTGGGGGAGGCCGCGCGGGTGGCGCCTCCCGCCTCGGCGGACGAGGTCCCGGCCGACGAGGTCTCGACGGACGACGTCATCAGGCCGCCCCCTCTCGCACCGCCGACACCGACATCAGCGGTGCCCCCTCGCCCTGAACCGTCACCGCCCGGGCGGCCTCCTCCCGTTGGGCCGCCAGCCGCAGCAGTGCCGCCCGGTCGACCTTGCCCCGGTCCGTCTCCGGCAGCGCGGCCACCGGGAGGACCGTGGCCGGCACGCAGTAGTACGGCAGGACGTCGGCCACCGCGCGCCGGGCCGTGTCCGGGTCGACGTCGGCCGGGCAGACGAAGGAGACCAGACTGCGGGCGTCCCGCTTCAGGGTGACGGCGCGGGAGCAGCCCGCCACCGACTCCAGCACCGAGGAGACGGAGTCGAGTTCCACGCGGAAGCCGCGGACCTTGACCTGGTCGTCGGTACGGCCCAGGTGTTCGAGTTCGCCGTCCGGCGTCCAGCGGCCGAGGTCGCGGGTGCGGAACATGCGGTGGCCGCCGCCGAGGAAGGGATCGGGGGCGTACCGCTCGGCGTTCAGCGCCTCGTTGTCCAGGTAGCCGGCCGAGACGCAGTCGCCCCCGGCCCACATCTCGCCGACCTCCCCGATGGGCAGCGCACGCCGGTGCTCGTCGAGGACGTACACCGTGTTGTTGGGGGTGGGGCGGCCGATCGTGAGCAGCGCGTCCTCCACGCGGTGCCGGCGCATCGTGTTCACGATCGTCGTCTCCGTGGGCCCGCAGGAGTTGTGGAAGGCGGACCGCCGGGCCCAGGCGTCCGCGAGCGGGCGCGGGCACGGCTCACCCGCGACGGCCACCGTCCGCACCCGGAGGCAGTCCGCCGGGTCGATTCCGGACAGCACCGTCGGCGTCGCGATCAGCACGTCCGCCGTGCGGGCCGCCGCCCTGACGTCCTTGCCGCGCACGACGAGCGTGCCGCCGTGGGCGAGACAGCCGAGGATCTCCCAGGCGGCCATGTCGAAGGCGATGTTGAGGAGCTGGGCGACCCGGTCACCGGGGCGGATGCCCAGGTCGCCGGGCGCGGTGAGGAGGATGTTCGCGACGTTGCGGTGGGTGACCTTCACCCCGTTGGGCTTGCCGGTCGTGCCGGAGGTGAACAGGACGTAGCACCCGTCGTCGGGGCGTACGGGCCGCTCGGGGCGTACGGGCCGCTCGGGACGGACCGGCCCGTGCGCGGTCGGGCCGGCGAGATCGTCGTCGAGCGTGATCAGCCGGTGTCCGGTGCCGGGCAGGGGCACCCGCAGCGAGTGCTCCGACTGGGTCAGGACGACCCGGGTTCCGGCGGTGCGGATGACGTGCCGCAGCTGGGCGGCGGGGGTGAGGCCGATGTCCTGCGGGACGTAGGCGGCGCCGGCCTTCAGCGTGCCGAGCAGTCCCACGAGCATCGGGATGGAGCGGCGCACGAAGAGGCCGACGTGGTCGCCGGGCCGTACGCCCTCCCCTACGAGTACGGCCGCGAGGCGGGTGGCACGGCGGTTCAGTTCGCCGTAGGTGATCGTCGTGCCCAGGTGCTCGGCGGCGACCGCGTGCGGCGCGGCGGTGGCCCACCGTTCGAAGGCGTGGTGGACGAGGGGGTCGGGGACGGGGATGTCAGGACCTTGGCCGAACTGCCAGAACAGGGCCCTGTCTTGGAGGGACAGATGGCTCAGGGGCATGCTTCACAGACCTCCTGGCTGTGTGGGGAGAAGATGCCTCGGGCTGCTGAACGCTGACGTGCCTCGAACGGTGCATGGTCGAGCGTCGTGCGGAGGTGCCGGCCGACAACACCGGTGTGCGGTGGCGGCTCAAATAGCTTCAACGTTCAATGTGCTCTGCGTCACTGTGAAAACCAGTCACATGACTGGACTTGCGGCACAGGGACAGCTCCCTTCCGGGCAGGCGCCAGGAGCCTCATTCGCAGCGCGCGTCACGGGACGCGCGCGTGGGGGTGGCGGGCCGGGGCCGCCCGCGCGGCGCAGGTCCGTGGCCTGCGCAGACCCATGACGTGCGGGAGCGGGACGTACGCGCCCGATCGCCTTCCCCGGCGCCCCCGGTGCCTCCCCGCTGGCCCCGGCACGTCGGCGGCCCTGACGTCCGCCCCGGGAGCGGGCCGGTCCGGGCGCTCAAGGGGCGCTTAAGACGCGCTCGGCACGCTCGGTGCGGCCACCCGCAGTGGTGGTGGGTCCGTGTCCGGGATGGGGCGCGGGCCCGCGTCGGTGCTCTCGGGACACCGCGAGCGCCGAGCGACGGGCGATTCAGTGAATGGAGACACCATGGCCACGGTTGTGAACACCGCCGTGGGCGAGCGGACCGGACCGCTGGACCGGCTGCGCGCCCTCCACGCCGAAGGACGCCTCGCCTACGCGTACGACGAGGTGCCCGGTCTGCTGTCCGAACTGGCCGCGGCGGGTGACCCCGCCGGACCTCCGGCACCGGACCTGGCGCGAGCCGGGCAACTGCTGTCCCGGCTGGACCGGGACGATGTGCTGCGCGAGCACCCCGGCACCGAGACGATCACCGTCGCGGTCACCGGCGGCTCGACCCTCAGCGGGCTCACGGCCCCGCTGACCGCCGAACTCGCCCGTCACGGCCTGCTGTCGACGCTGCACGAGGGCGACTACGACTCGTGGCGCCGCGATCTCCACAACACCGCCAGCGAGATGTACGACGCCGATCTGGCGCTGTGCGTGCTGGACGCCGAGATCGTCTTCGGGGAACTGCCGCACCCCTGGCTGGTGGAGGACGTCCAGCGCGTCACCGCCGGGAAACTGAACCTGATCACCTCGCTGGTGGAGCGCTATGTCACGCGCGGCGGCGGCACCCTGGTGCTCAACACCGTGCCCCTGCTGCGCGGCCATCTGCGCCGTCTCGTCGACGCCCGCTCCCGGGCCCGGCTCGGGGTGATCTGGCGGGAGTTCAACGCCGGACTGCTGCGGCTGGCCGTCGTGCACGAGCGCGTCCACGTCGTGGACCTCGATCCGCTGGCCGCGTCCTGCGGCCCGGTCAACGAGCCCCGGCTCGCCGCCTACGCCAAGGTGCAGTTCGGCGAGGAGGTCCTGGCCTCCTACGCCCGGGAGGTCGGCCACCTGGCCCGCGTGCTGCGCGGGCGCACCAAGAAGGTGCTGGTGGTCGACCTGGACAACACCCTGTGGGACGGCATCCTCGGCGACGACGGCCCGGACGGCATCGCCGCCGCCACCACCTACCGGGGCGAGGCGTTCGGCCGGTTCCAGAAGACCGTCGGACAGCTCGGCGCGCAGGGCGTCCTGCTCGCGGTGTGCAGCAAGAACGACATCGAGCCGGTCCGCGGCGTGCTGCGCGAGCACCCCGACATGGTCCTGCGGGAGACCGACTTCGTGCAGGTCACCGCCAACTGGGAACCCAAGGACCGGAATCTGCTGGAGATCGCCCAGCGGCTCAACCTCGGGGTGGACAGCTTCGTCTTCGCCGACGACTCGCCGTTCGAGTGCGGCCTGGTCTCCCGCAGCCTGCCCGGCGTCGCCGTGGTCCGGCTCGACGAGGAACCGGCGCTGCACATCGAACGGCTGCTCGCCGACGGCTGGTTCGACGTACGGGAGCTGACGGCCGAGGACCGTGCCCGGTCCACGCAGTACCGCACCGAGGTGGCCCGCCAGGACCTCCTGGAGGGCGCGGACTCCATGGAGGACTACCTCGCGGAACTGGGCGTCGAGGTCACCCTCTCGCCCCCGCGGGACCACGAGATCCCACGGGTCTCGCAGGTGACGCTGCGCACCAACCAGTTCAACCTCACCACCGAGCGGCTCCAGCAGGCCGACGTGCGGGCCCGCCACGAGTCCACCGACGGGCTGGTGCTGGCGATCCGCTCGGCGGACCGGTTCGGGGACAACGGACTGGTCGGAGCGGTCCTGGTCAGCGGCGTCGGGACGGACGTCGGCACGGAGGGCGGGGCGGACGGCGGCTGGCACATCGACAACATGCTGCTGAGCTGCCGAGTGTTCGCCCGCGGTATCGAACAGGCCTGCCTTGCCGCCGTGTTGCACGAGGCGCGGGCCCAGGGCGCGGCCGCCGTGTACGCCCGCTACCGTCCGACGGCCAAGAACCACCGGGTGCGTGGCCTGTACCCGTCCCTGGGCTTCGCCGAGACCGGCGAGGACGCCGACGGCACCGTGTCGTTCCGGCACGACCTGGCCGAGGAACACCTGCCGACGCCGCCGGCGCACGTCCGTCTGCGGACGGACTTCACCCGGCGCTCGTCCTGAGGCGGCCGGTGTGGCCGCCTCGCCCGGCATGGGGTGGTGGTCCGCGCGCCCGGCGGCGCGGCGGATCAGGAAGGGCGTCGTCACGTTCTTCGTCGACGGGTTCGGCGCGCTCGCCGTCATCTTCGGCATGGTGCCGCCGGCGTCCGTGGAGCAGGCCAAGCAGTGGTGGCTCGACGACACGGACGCCGGGAGACCGGGCGGCGCGGGCGCGCCCCCGCTCGACGAGCCGCCGCCCGCGCATCCCGAGCGCCTGGTCCCCGACGTGCCGCTCTCCCCGCGTGAACGGGAGCTGTGGGCACAGCTGTGGGGGCACGGCCGGGTGGAGGACGGCCCCGGCCGGCGGGAGTGACGCCGGCCGCAAGAGGGGCTTTAGAGACGGACCCGACGATCGGCACGACGGGTCCGGCGGACAGTCGGTTCGACCGGGCCGACCGATGTCAACGCGATACGAGTCGCTTCGAGGCGAGGGGAAAGACGGTGGCGGAATTCGGTTCATTCGCGGAGGTCGTGCTGACGCGGTCGGACGAACGGGGTGACACGGACGCGTTCGTGTTCCTCGCGGACGGCGTACGGGGCAAGGTGCCGGAGCGACTGCCGTACCGGAACCTGGACCGTGCGGCCAAGGACATCGCGTCCTGGCTGCAGGAACGGGGTCTGGCGGGGCGTCAGGTCCTGTTGCTGTACCCCTCGGGCCTGGACTTCGTGAAGGCGTTCACGGGCTGCCTCTACGCCGGGGCCGTCGCGGTGCCCGCGCCGCTGCCCTCCGAGCAGGGCCAGCACTTCCGCAGGGTGTCCGGCATCGTCCGCGACGCCCGGGTCGGTGCCGTGCTGACCCTCGCCGAGCACGCCCCGGAGGTGGAGGCGTGGCTGGCGGCCGAGGGCTTCTCGGACGTGGTCTGCCTGCCCACCGACCAGGGCCCGGTCGGTGACGCGGCCGCCTGGCGGGACCCGGCGCTGACCCCGGACCACCTGGCGTTCCTGCAGTACACGTCGGGGTCCACCAGTGCCCCCAAGGGCGTGATGGTCTCGCACGGCAACCTGCTCGCCAACGAGGCGGCCATCGCCCGCTCCACCGGCAACACCCCCGACACGATGATCGGCGGATGGCTGCCCTTCTACCACGACATGGGCCTGATCGGGCACATCCTCCAGCCGCTGTGGCTGGGCACCACCAGCGTGCTCATCCCGCCGGTGTCCTTCCTGCGCAAGCCCGCCCGCTGGCTGGAACTGGTCAGCGAGTACGGCGTGAACGCCAGCGGCGGCCCCAACTTCGCGTACGACCTGTGCGTGCGCCGGGTGACCGACGCGCAGCTGGAGGGCCTGGACCTGTCGTCGTGGCGGACCGCCTGCAACGGTGCCGAGCCCGTCAGGGCCGAGACCCTCCAGGCGTTCACCGAGCGCTTCGGCCCCTACGGGTTCCGCCCGGAGACCATGTTCCCCTGCTACGGCATGGCCGAGACCACCCTGCTGGTCACCGGTACCCCGAAGACGCGCGGCGCGCTGCTGCGCGAGGTGGACGCGGCCGGACTGGAGCAGGGCACCCTGGCGGGCCCGTACCTGGGCGCTCCGCGACGGACCCTGGTCAGCAGCGGGGTCGCGCTGGCCGAGGACTTCGAGGTGCGGATCGTCGACCCCGAGACGCTCGCCGAGCAGCCCGAGGGCCGGGTCGGGGAGATCTGGGTGCGCGGCGCCAGCGTGGCCTCCGGCTACTGGGAGCGGCCGGAGGTGAACGCGGAGATCTTCGGCGCGCGGATCGCCGGCCAGGAGGAGCTGGGCGCCTGGCTGCGCACCGGCGACATGGGCGTCCTGGGCGGCGGCGAACTGTTCGTGACGGGCCGTCTGAAGGAGATGGTCCTGATCAACGGCCGCAACATCTACCCGTACGACGTGGAGAGCGCGGTACGCGGCCTGGACCCGGCGATCGGCGCCGGGGCCGTGTTCGCCGTCGACACCGGCGGCCAGGAGCATCTGGTGGTCATCCACGAGATCCGGGCCGCCGCGGCCGCCGCGGACCTGAAGGACGTCGCCACCCAGATCCAGCGGCACATCGGCATGGAGTTCGCCGTCCCGGCGGGCAACGTGCTGCTGGTCCGCCCCGGCACCGTGCGCAGGACCACCAGCGGCAAGATCCAGCGGACGCTGATGCGCAAGCTGTTCCTCGAGGGCGCGGTCACCGCGCTGCACTCCGTGCTGGACCCGTCGGTGCGCACGCTCGTCGAGGGAAACCCAGACGGCACCCACGGCGCCCAGGGCGCGCCGGCCGCCGACCCGGCCATGGCACCGGTGGGCTGAGCCATGGACCATCCTCCCTACAGGGTCGCGCAGGAGCTGGAGTCGCTGCTCGGCGATCCAGAGGACCCCGGCACGGTCTTCTCCCACGCCCGCAGCCTGGAACTGGACGAGAACGAGGAGTTCCCGGCCGACCTCTGCCGGGTGCTGGAGGGCTGGGGGCTGCAGGAGTTCTACATCCCGGCCGAGCACGGCGGCAGGCTCACCGACTACGAGACCGTCATGCAGGTCATGCGGGTGGTGGCCCGCCGCGACCTGACCGTCGCCGTCGGCCACGGCAAGACCTATCTGGGCGGGGTCTGCGTCTGGATCTCCGGCACCCCCGAGCAGGCCCGCGGCCTCGCCGCCGACATCCGGGCCGGGGTGCCGGTCTCGCTGGCCCTCACCGAGCGCGCCCACGGCAGCGACCTGCTCGCCGGGGACGTGCGCTGCGAGGCCGACGGCGCCGGCGGCTGGCGCATCAGCGGCGAGAAGTGGCTGATCAACAACGCCACCCGGGGCAGCCTCCTCTCCGTCCTCACCCGCACCTCCGAGGACGGCGGGCCGCGCGGTTTCACCGTGCTGCTCGTCGACAAGCGGCGGCTGACCGAGGGAGAGCACTACCGCTGCGTGGACAAGATCCGCACGCACGGCATCCGGGGCGCCGACATCAGCGGGATCGCCTTCGACGGCGCCCCGGTGCCGGCGGACGCGGCGGTCGGCGGGGAGGGCGGCGGCGTCGAGACCGTGCTCAAGGCCCTCCAGCTCACCCGCACCATGTGCGCCTCCCTGTCACTGGGCGCCGCCGACCACGCGCTGGCCATCGCCCTGGACTTCGCCGAGCGGCGCGAGTTGTTCGGACGGCGGCTGATCGACCTGCCGCAGGCACGGCACGTGCTCGCCTCGGCCGCGGCGGACGTCCTGGCCGGAGAGGCGCTGGCCACGGTCGCCGCCCGCTCCGTGCACACCGTCCCCGACGAGCTGAGCGTGGCCGCCGCGGTCACCAAGTACCTGGTGCCCACCGGGACCGAGGGCGTGATCGTCGAGCTGACCCGGCTGCTCGGGGCCCGGGCCTTCCTCAAGGACGTCCACGCCCGGGGGATGTTCCAGAAGGTCGACCGCGACCACCGCATCGTCGGCCTCTTCGACGGCAACACCCTGGTCAACCTCAACTCCCTGGTCAACCAGTTCCGTTCGCTGTCCCGAGGATGGCTGCGGGGCGGCGGTGACACCGAGGGGGCCGTCCGCGCCTTCGACCTGTCCACCCCGCTGCCCCCGCTGGACCCGGCGCGGCTGTCCCTGGTGGCCCGGCGCGGCAGCGGCATCATGGCGACGCTGCCGGCGTCGGTGGCGGCCCTGCGCGCCGAGGCCGGCCGGCGGCCGGAACTCAAGGGCGCGCTGGGCGCGGCGGAGCGGCTGCTCGCGGTGACCGGCCGGGTCCACGAGGAGATGGACGCCCACCGCGCCGTGGTCTCCGACGTCCCGCCCGCCGCCTTCGACGTGGCCCGGCGGTACGGCCTGTGCCTGGCCGGCGCCGCCTGCCTCGGCCTGTGGACCCACAACCAGCGGACGGCGCGGGCCGGGCGCACCGGGGAGCTGTGGCGCGACGGGGTGTGGCTGTGGCCCGTCCTGGACCGGCTGCTGGTGAAGCTGGGCGAGCCGGACGCGGGGGACCCCGACGCCTACCCCCCGCTGCTGGAACGGCTGCGCGCCGCGCGGGAGGAGGGCGAGCTGTTCTCCCTGATCCCGTTCTCGCTGGCCGGGAGCGCAGGGCGGGGCACGGGGACATCCGGCGGTGCCGCCCCGCGCACGCAACGACCCGGCGGTGCCGCCGCGCTCGCCCACGCATCCGGCGGTGACGGCGGTCCGCCGGCCGCCGTACCGCAAGGACACACCGACACCCGGGCCGCCGTCGGCGGCACCCGGACACCCGAGGGGACGTCATGCTGAGTGATCCCGCGGTCCAGGGGCTGCACGGCAAGGCAGCCCCGACCGGAACCGCCCCTGTCACCGACCCGGCCACGCACCGGGCGCACGAGAGCGCGGTCCAGGCCAGGATCGCCGACCTGGAGAACCGTTTCGGGGACCCCCAGGACCCCGCCAACCCGCTCGGCGCCGCCGGGCTGCTCGCCGCCGACGAGGCCGGGGAACTGCCCGCCGCCGGCGAGCGGCTCCTCGACGACGTGGTCCTCAACGCCGAGTTCGTGCCCACCGGCCTGGGCGGCCGGCTGGACCGGCTCGACACGCTCGTCCGCGTGATGCGGCAGGTGTTCCGGCGCGACGTGGCGCTCGGCCTCGGCTACGGCATCACGTCCTTCATGGCTGCCGTCAACGTGTGGACGGCCGGCAACGAGGAGCAGCGCCGCCGGACGGCGGAGCTGCTGCTGGGCGGCTCCAAGGTCTCCGTCGCCTACCACGAGCTGCCGCACGGCAACGACTTCGTACGCAACGAGTTCCGGGCCGACCCCGTGCCCGGCGGCTTCCGCCTCCACGGCCGCAAGGAGGTCATCAACAACGCGGACCGGGCCGACGCCTTCGCCCTGTTCAGCCGTACCGACGACAGCCCGGGCAGCCGCAGCCACTCGGTCCTGCTGGTCGAACGCGACCAGCTCGACGCGGAGCGTTTCGCGGTCCTGCCCCGCTACACCGCGGTCGGGGTGCGCGGCTGCCGGCTGTCCGGGCTGGACTTCACCGACTGCCCGGTGCCCGACAGCACCCTCCTCGGAGCCCGGGGCCAGGGCGTGGAACTGGCGCTGCGCTCCTTCCAGATCACCCGCAGCGCCATCCCCAGCATGGCCGTCGGCGCCCTCGACACCAGCCTGCGCACGGTGGTGCGGTTCGCCCTCGGGCGTCAGCTCTACCGGCGCTCGGTGATGGAGATCCCGCACGCCTCCTCCACCCTCACCGGCGCCTTCCTCGACCTGCTCATCTGCGACAGCATGGCGACGGTCGGCACCCGGGCGGTGCACCTGCTGCCCGACGAGACCAGCGTCTACGCGGCGGCCGTGAAGTACCTGGTGCCCAAGATGCTCACCGACACCATGTACGACCTGTCGATCGTGCTCGGGGCGCGGTTCTACGTACGCGAGGGGGAGTTCGGCCTCTTCCAGAAGCACGTGCGCGACCTGCCGGTGCTCAGCCTCGGCCACGCGGGCTCCGCGGCCTGCCAGGCCACCATCATCCCGCAGCTGTCCCGGCTGGCCCGGCGCGCCTGGTTCTCCGGCGACGAGGCACCGCAGAGCCTGTTCCGGCCGCGGGAGGGGCTGCCCGGCATCCCCTTCGAGAGCCTCGCCCTCGCCAGCGGCCGGGACAGCCTGAGCGCCTCGCTGGTCGCCGCCGCCGACGGTCTGCCGAGCGGCTCCCCCGAGGAACTCGCGGTCCAGGCACTCGTCATGCGGATGCTGGACCAGCTGCGCCAGCTCCAGGAGGACAGCCTGAACCTCTCCCCGCAGGACCGCACCGCCCTCGCCAGCCCCGCCAGCTTCGCGCTCGCCGACCGCTACGCGGTGTTCCTCGCGGCCGCGTCCGTCCTCGGCGTCTGGCGCGGGGCCCAGGGCGGTGACGATCCCTTCCTGGCCGACCCGGCCTGGGTGGCCGCAGCACTGCACCGGCTCGCGCGCCGGCTCGGGCAGCGCCCGGCCGACCTGCCGCCCGGGTGCGAGGGCCGGGTGCACGAGGAAGTGCTCCGACGCTTCCACGAACGCCGCAGCTACGACCTCTACGACACCCCGCTGGCCGGCTGACCGCCGGCCCACCGGACCCGACGCGCCTTCACCGAGGAGTTCTCCCATGACTGTCCCCGCGACCGACCGCACCGCGAACAACGAGCACACCGCACACACCGTCGAGTCGCTGAGCAGCTGGCTCGCCGACCGGATCGCCCTCTACCTCAGGCGCACGCCGTCCGAGATCTCGCCCACCGTGCCGCTGGCCGAGTACGGCCTGGACTCGGTCGCGGCGCTGAGCCTGTGCGGCGACATCGAGGAGGACTTCGACCTCGTCCTCGAACCCACCGTGGCCTGGGACTACCCGACCGTCGCGGCACTGGCCGAGCACCTGGTGGAGGAACTGCGGGCGATGGAGGGCGAGAATCGATGAGGCCCGTCGCCATCGTCGGCATCGACTGCCGGTTCCCGGGGGCGCCCGACACGGCCGCCTACTGGGACATGCTGATGCGCTCCGGAGACGGGGTGGAGAAGGTGCCCCGGCAACGCTGGGACGCCCGCGAATTCCACTCGCGCACCGGTGCGGAAGGACACTCCAACACCACCGAGGGCGGGTTCATCTCCGACCCGGACGCCTTCGACAACGAGTTCTTCACCGTCTCCCCGCGCGAGGCGGCCGCGATGGACCCGCAGCAGCGGCTGCTGCTCCAGTGCGCCTGGCGCGCCGTCGAGGACGCCGGGGTCGCCCCGCAGCGGCTGGCCGGCACCAACACCGGCGTGTTCGTGGGCATCATGGGCAACGAGTGGGCGCACCTGCACATGACCGACTACGCCCAGGTCACCGCCCAGCTCGGCTCCGGCAACGGCTACTGCATGACCGCCAACCGGGTCTCGTACCACCTCGACCTCAAGGGGCCGAGCCTGGCGGTCGACACCGCCTGCTCCTCCTCCCTCGTCGCCGTCCACCTGGCCTGCAACGCCCTGCTGGCGGGGGAGTGCGACACCGCCATCGCCGCCGGGGTCAACGTGGCGCTCACGCCGGCGCTCGGCATCTTCTACACCCAGGCCGGGCTGTCCGCCCCCGACGGCCGGTGCAAGCCCTTCAGCGCCGACGCCGACGGCATCGGCCGGGGCGAGGGAGTCGGCGCGGTGGTGCTGCGCCGGCTGGAGGACGCGATCGCCGACGGCCAGCCGGTGTACGCGGTGATCCGCGGCACCGCCGTCAACCAGGACGGCCGCAGCAACGGCATCACCGCCCCCAACCGCTGGTCGCAGCAGGAGGTGCTGGCCGCCGCCTACCGGCGGGCCGGTGTCGAGCCGTCCGACGTCGTCTTCACCGAGGCCCACGGCACCGGGACCGTCCTCGGCGACATGATCGAGACCAAGGCGCTCGGCCAGCTGCACGCCGGCCGCTCCGGGCGCCCCCTGGCCCTCGGCTCGGTCAAGGGCAACATCGGGCACACCGAAGGCGCCGCGGGCATCGCGGGGCTCATCAAGGTCGCCCTGTCGCTGCACCACAAGACGGTCCCCGCCAGCCGGTTCGCCGCCCGCGAGAACCCCGCGCTGAAACTCGCCAAACTGGGGATACGGCTGCTCAAGGCCCCGCTGCGGCTGCGCTCGGGCCCCGCCATCGGCGGCCTGAGCAGCTTCGGGATGGGCGGCACCAACGCCCACGCCGTCCTGGAGTCCGCGCCCCCGTACGCCGCGCGCCCCGAGGCGGGCGACCCGGAGTCCGGGCGCACCGGCCGGTCCACCGGAGCCACCGGGCTGGGGGCAGGGGTCTTCACACTGACCGCCCCCTCGACGGCCGCCCTCCGCCGCAACCTGCTGGTCCAGGCCGACGCGCTGGAGAAACGCAGGGTGCCGGCGGGCCCGCTGTCCTGGAGCAGCAACCGCACCAAGACGGGCCACCGCTACCGCTTCGCGGTCCCCGCCCGGGACACCGGCGAACTGGCCACCACACTGCGCCAGGCCGCCACCGACGACGACCTGCTGGCCCGGCTCGTCGGCAACGCGTCGGGCAAGCCGCAGGTGGCGCTGCTGTTCACCGGCCAGGGCTCGCAGTACCCGGCGATGACCGCGCGGCTGTACCTGCAGTCGCCGCTGTACCGCCGGTTCCTCAACGAGGCCGACGAGGCGCTCGCCCCGCACGTCGGCGGTTCGGTGCGCGACCTGCTGCTCTCCGGCGACGAGGCCGTCCACCGCACCGGCTGGGCCCAGCCCGCCCTGTTCGCCGTCGAGTACGCCGTGGCGGCCAGTCTCGGCGAACTCGGGGTGCCGCAGGCGCTGCTGCTCGGCCACAGCGTCGGCGAGTACGCCGCGGCCGTGCTGGCCGAGGTGTTCCCGCTGGAGCAGGCCGCCCGGCTGATCGCCGCCCGGGGCGCCCTGATGGAGCAGCTGCCCGAGGGCGGCGGCATGCTCGCCGTACGGGCGCCGCTCGCGGACCTGACCGAACTGGTCGCCTCGGAACCCCTGGTCGGGGTCGGCGCGGTCAACGGCCCCCGGGCCACCGTCCTGTCCGGGGACCTGGCGGCGCTGGGCCGGATCGACGACGAGCTGACCCGACGGGGCGTCAGGACCCGGCGCCTGGAGGTCTCGCACGCCTTCCACTCGCCGCTGATGGACCCGATGCTCGACCGGTTCGCCGCGCTCGCGGACGAGACCGGCGGCGGCGTGCCCAAGCTCCCGGTGTACTCCACCGTGCGCGGGCGGCTCCTGGAGGCCGAGCCGATGGACGCCAAGTACTGGACCGAGCACATCAGCGCCCCCGTCCTGTTCGGCGACGCGATGAGCCGGCTGCTGGAGGCGGGACCCACCCACCTGGTGGAGACCGGCCCCCGCCCGGTCCTCAGCGGCATGGCACGCTCCCTGCGCTCCGCCGCCGGAGCCGGAGTGCACACCGTGGCCCCCGTGTCCGGCGAGGAGGCCGACGGCCGCACGTTCGCCGAGGCGGTGGCCGAACTCTTCCGCAGCGGACTCGACCCCCACTGGGACGCCGTCTACCCGCAGGAGGAGCGGCAGCCGCAGCGGCTCGCGCCCTACGCCTTCTCCGACGCGCACCGGTTCTGGGCCCGCACCGCCGTACGGGCCGCCCCGGCGGCGGACCTCAGCGTCGTACCCGACCGCGCGGACACCGCGCCGCACCAGCGGGAGCAGGCCGCGCACGGACACGGCGCCGTGCTCACCGCCGTGCTGCCCGCCGCCCCGGAGGACGCGTCGACGGCCCCCGTGGCCCGCGCCGTCATCGAGGCCGTCGCGGAGGTCGGCGGCTACGCCACGGACGAGGTCTCGCGCCAGTCCCTGCTCTACGAGGACCTGGGCTTCGACTCGGTGATGATCATGGAGCTCAAGGACCGGCTCCAGGAACGGCTGGACGGGCTGGAGACGATCAGCGTGCAGGACCTGCTGCCCCGGCTGTCCTCGGTCGGTGACCTCGTCGACTACCTCCAGGATCGCGCCGGTTCGGCCGTCGCGTAGGCAACCCGTGGTCACGGCAAGGGCGTCGCCCCGTGACGGACTCCAAGGAAGGACCGCTCGTATGCAGTCGGAACACCCACCCCAGCACGGCTCCGCCCCCTCCGGGCCGGTCTCCTATCTCGCCTCGGTCGGCACGGCCCTGCCGGGCGACCCGGTCGACAACGCGGCGCTGGCGAGGACGCTCGGCGTCAACGAAGAGTGGATCGACGTGTTCATCGGCACCCGGACCCGGCACTTCGCCCGGGACCTGGAGACCGGCGAGGTGCGCTGGTCGCTCGCCGACCTGTGCGCCCGGGCCGCCGAGCAGGCGCTCGGCGCGTCCGGACTCGCCCCGCACGAGATCGACTTCGTGGTCATGGGCACCGCGACCCCCGACCACCTCATGCCCGCCACCGTCAACCACGTCGCCGACCAGCTCGGCCTGGACCAACTCCCCACCTACCAGCTCCAGTCCGGCTGCGCCGGCGCCGTCCAGGCCCTGCAGCTGGGCCACACCCTGGTCACCGGCGGGGGACACTCGGCGGGCCTGGTGATCGGCGGCGACGTCTGCAGCAAGCACCTCGACCTCGACCGGGACCTGTCCGCGGCCGCCCCCAGCGACCTCGTCAACTACGTGCTCTTCGGCGACGGTGCGGGCGCCGCCGTGGTCACCTCGGAGCCGCGCGGTGAGCGCCTGGCCCTGCGCAACGTCCTCAACCGGTTCACCGGCCTCGGCCGGGAGCCCGGCCAGATCATCGACTGGTTCGGGCTCGCCGACCGGCACGAGGACCGGCAGGCGGTGCGGGAGGACTACAAGGCCATCGAGGAGTCCGTGCCCGTCATGGCCGTGGAGATCCTCTGGGAGCTGCTGGAGGACCTCGACTGGACACCCGAACAGGTCGACTTCCTGCTCCCGCCGCAGCTGTCCGGCCGTATGACGCGGCGGATCGCGGAGGAACTCGGCCTGCCCGGCGCCGTCGAGGTGTCCTGCGTCGCGGACACCGGGAACAACGGCAACGCCCTGCCCTTCCTCCAGCTGGAGGCGCTGCTGGGGAAGATCGGCGTGGGGCAGCGCGCGCTGGCGGTCGCCGTCGAGTCCAGCAAGTGGATCAAGTCCGGTTTCGCCCTCGAAAAGATCTGACCGTCCGCACACACCCGCCCCGGAGGGCCGTACGCAATGCACACCATCGACGATTTCGTCCGCCTCGTCAGGGACGAGCTGGGCATGCCGCTGGAGGAGTACCAGATCTCCGCCGACCTGGACCAGCTGCCCGAGTGGGACTCGCTGTACCTGCTGAAACTGGTCACCGCCCTGGAACAGGCCGCCGGCCGCTCGCTGCCCGTGGGCCGGCTGCTGGAGGCCCGCAGTCTGGGCGAGATCTATCAGCTGGCGGCGCGGCCATGACCGGCTCCGGGGCCGGCGGGACTCCGCCGGCCCCCGCCCGGGCCCACCCCGAGCGCCGGCGCCGGCACACCCTGTACTTCCTGGAGCACGCCGCCCGGCAGCGGCCCGTCCACCTCGACACCGACATCGACATGACCCGGATCGAGGCCCACCGGGCTGCGGCCAGGGCCGCCGGCGGGCGCTACTCGGTCGTCACCTATCTGCTGCACGCCACCGGCCGGGTGCTGCACCGGCACCCGGAGGCCAACGCGGCGCTCGCCCCGCCGCGGCTGTTCGGGCTGCGCGGACCCCGGACCCTGCGGTTCCCGGAGGTCACCGCCAAGCTGGCGCTGGACCGCACCGTGGACGGGGAACGGACCGTGCTCTCCGCGCTGCTGCCCGGCCTGGAGCGCGCGGACCTGGACGAGATCCAGCGGCGCGTCGACCGCTACCGCGGACCCGGCACCGAACAGCTGGCCGAGTTCCGCGGTGTCCGGCTGCTCGGGCGGCTGCCGGTGCCGCTCGGCCGGCTGGCCTTCGCCGCCGCGACGCGCGACCCGGCCGGGCGGCCGGGCGTCTTCGGCACCGTGGCGGTCAGCTCCCTGGGCCACCGGCCCGTCGACGGCTTCCACTCCAGCGGGGGCACCGCCGTCACGCTGTGCGCGGGGCGCGTCGTCGACCGGCCGGTCGTCAGGGACGGGCGCCTCGCGATCGCCCCGGTGATGCGGCTCGGACTCACCTTCGACCACCGGATCCTCGACGGCGGAACCGCCGCCGACGTACTCGGTGATCTCAAGCAGGAAATGGAGGGCTTCGATGACGGCGCGGAGGACGACGGCACCCAGCCCATCGCTCGGGGAGCCGGTGCGGATCTCCGGTCGTGACGGAGCCTGGGACCAGGTACGCGCGGACCTGGAGGAGCACGAGGTCGCGGTGTTGCACGCCCGGCTCGCCGACTGGCGGCCGGACCGGGCGGGCGGCCCGCGGCTGCGCGCCCTGCTGGGCCGCGACTGGGACCGCTACCTGGAGATGACGCACCCGGACGTGCGGACGAGGTTCGCCGCTTCCCGGGTGCTGCTGAAGTTCGCCGCCGCGGTGGCGCTGCGCGTGCCCCCGCAGGCCGTCGAACTCGGCTACGGCCCCACCGGCCGGCCCTATCTGCGCGGCTACGACGCGGTGGACATCAGCCTCAGCCACACCGACGACCTGCTGCTCATCGGGCTCGCCACCAAAGGGCTGATCGGCGTGGACGCCGAGCGGGCGGACCGCCCGCTCTACACGCGCGGGCTGCACCGCCACGTCTGCACCCCGCACGAACTCACCGTCCTGGAGCGGCTTCCCGCGGCACGGCGGGGAGCCGCGCTGGTGCGCATGTGGACGCTCAAGGAGGCATACAGCAAGGCGATCGGGCAGGGACTGCGGTTCCGCTTCACCGACTTCGGCTTCAGCGGCGACGGCCGGCCCGCGCGGGTCCTGGCCCCGGACGGGGCACCGGGCACCGGCGTCGAGTGGCAGTTCCGCACCTTCTCGGTGGACGGCGGCTTCGTCGTCAGCGTCGCGGTGAGCGACGCCGGCTTCGGCGGCACCCGGGACACGGACGCCCGCACCATGCTGGACCCGCGGGTGGTCGCGGCGGTGGCCGAGGCCCTCGGCGACGACGCGGACTGCGACGACCCCGACGGGGGAGAGGACGCACTGCTGGACTGGTGAGGGACCGCCGACGGCGCGCCGGGGCGAGGAGGACACCTCTTCGCCCCGGCGCGCCGCCGTGTGCCGTGACGCGGGCGCGACTTGCCGGGGACGGCCCGGGGCGCCTCCCGGGAGCGCTTAGTGAGGCGCAACCCGTGCGCCAGCCCGGCTTAAGGGACGGCGGCCAGCATCGTCCCCGGGCGGGCCGCCCAGCCGGGGGACGTCCCCCGCTCCCGGCCAGGGGGCCCGCCCGCCGTACGACCGGACAGCCCCGCCCGCCGCCGGTACGACCAGGAAGGCCACCGAGCCCTCCGGCCGCATCCTCCGGGCATCGGCCCCGCACCCCGGAGGAGACGGAGAACAGCGATGGACCATCTCGCAGAGCTCAAGGAGTTCGCGCGGCTGCACGCCCGCGGCCAGGGCATCGGCGACCGCCAGGTGGCGGCCGTACTGCCGAGGATCACCAACGACGAGCCGGGGCACCCCGCGTCCTGGGCCCGAGTGTGGACCGGCGAGGCCGACCGGCTGGCCTTCGCCGGCCGCCCGCTCGACGCCTGCCGGCACTACGCCCTCGCCCGTTTCCCGTACCACGGCGACGACGTCCGCCGCAGGGCCCAGGACAACTGCGTACGGACCTTCGACGACTGGCGTCGCCGCAGGGGCGTCGAACGCCTGGTCCTCGACCACCCGGACGGCACGGTGGTCTGCTGGGCGAGCGGGCTCGACGCCCGTCGCCGGCGGCCGCTGCTCGTGGTCATGGGCGGCATCGTCAGCGTCAAGGAGCAGTGGGCGCCCCTGCTGCCGCGGCTCGCCCGTCTGGGGTACGCGGCGGTGGTCACCGAGATGCCCGGCGTCGGGGAGAACACCCTGCGCTACCACGCGGACTCCTGGCGGCTGCTGCCGTTCCTGATGGACCGGCTGGCCGGCCGTGCCGCCGTGACCCGCACCGCGGTCCTCGGCCTCAGCTTCAGCGGCCACCTCGCCCTGCGCGCGGCGGCCGCGGACCCGCGCATCCGCTCCGTGCACACCGTCGGCGCCCCCGTGGCCGGGTTCTTCACCGACCCCGTCTGGTGGCCCAGGGTGCCGGGGATCACCGTCGCCACGCTGCGCCGGCTGACCGGGGCGGCCGACGACGACGGACTGCGGGCGCTGCTCGCGGACTTCCCGCTCGGCCCCGACGTCCTGGGCGCGGTCGACATCCCGGTCGGATACGTGGTCAGCGCCCGGGACGAGATCATCCCTCCCACGGAGCACCAGCTCCTCGCCTCCGCGCTGCCCCGCGTGCGCCTCAAGGAGTTCGACGACGTCCACGGCTCCCCGGCGCACCTGGGTGCCCTGCGGAAGTGGCTGATCGGATCGCTGCTGCGGGCCCGTCTGGCGAACCGGTCCTCCGGCCGCCACGCCGCACCCACGACGAGCGCCGGCAGGCCGCCCGCGGCGATCGGCACCGGCGCGGCAGGTCCGTCCCGCACCGGAGCGACCGGCCCGTCCGTCGCATCCGGCACCGGTACGACGAGCCCGGCCGCTCCCGTGGCGCCCGGCTTCGCCGACGCCATACCCCGGCAGCCGCAGCCGGCTCCCGCCGAGTGACCGTCCCGCCTCCGCCCGTCGGCTCCCGCCGAACGAGCGTCCCGCGTCCGCCTGTCGGCTGTCGTCGGGTGACCGTCCCGTCTCCGTCCGTCGGCTCCCGAGTGACCGTCCCGTCTCCGTCCGTCGGTGCCCGCCGAACGAGCCTCCCGCGTCCGTCCGTCGGCTCCCGCCGAGTGACCGTCCCGCGTCCGTCCGTCGGCCGCGGTCGGGTGGGTCTCGTGGCCGTGTCCGACGGCTCCCGGCGGGTGCGCGTCCCGGCCGGCGGCTCCCTCGACCGCACGCCGCTCGGCCCAGCGGCAGCGGTACCGCGTCCTTCCTCGCACACCTACCCAGAGGTGGCTGTCATGTCCTCCGTGCACACCCTCCGCGCTCCCTCCTCGCAGGCCCAGGTGTTCGCTCCGTGGCGGACGAGGACACCCGGGCAGGCGCAGCCGTGGCGTTCCCTGATGTCGCTCGGCCTCGACCCCGAACCCGACGTCGCCCCTGCCCCCGAACCCGACCCCGAGGGCGTCCCCGGCGCGCAGCGCCTCGTCCCCGCCCAGGTGCCGGGCGCACCGGACGTCGTCGAGTCCGCACCCGTCCCGCGCCGCCCCGTCCGTGACCGTCACCCGATTCCGCAGGAGGCCTGAACCGTGGCCGACGCCCCCTTCACCGCCCGCTCGCCCTTCCGGCCCAGCCGCCGGCCGGGCCGGCCCAAACCACGTGCGGTGGGCCGCAACGAGGTCCGGGTCCGCACCCGCCACCTGCACGGCTACCGCTTCGCCTACCGGATGGCCGGCAAGGGCGAGTCCGCCGTGGTGCTCATCCACGGCATCGGCGACTCCTCCGCGACCTGGGCCGACATCATCCCGGGCCTGGCCGCCCGCCACCGGGTCGTCGCTCCCGACCTGCTCGGCCACGGGGCGTCGGCCAAACCCCGTGGCGACTACTCGCCCGGGGCGTACGCCAACGGACTGCGGGACCTGCTCAGCGCCCTCGGCATCGAGCGGGCCACCCTCGTCGGGCACTCGCTCGGCGGCGCGGTGGCCGCCCAGTTCGCCTACCAGTTCCCGGAGCGCACCGAACGGCTGGTCCTGGTCGGCAGCGGAGGCATCGGCCGCCAGGTCTCCCCGCTGCTGCGGGCCGCCACTCTGCCCGGCGCCGAACTGCTGCTCTCTGCCCTGCAACTGCCGACGGTGCGCTGGCAGTTGCAGATGATCGTCAAGATCATGAAGACGCTGGACACCGGCCTGGGCGTCGACGCGCCGGACCTGCTGAGGGTGGTCGACGCCCTGCCGGACGCGAGTTCGCGCAGTGCCTTCGTGCGGACCCTGCGGGCCGTCGTCGACTGGCGGGGACAGGTCGGCACCCTGCTCGACCGCTGCTATCTGACCCAGGGCATGCCGACCATGCTGCTGTGGGGCGGCCGGGACATGGTCGTCCCGGCCCTCCACGCCGGTCTCGGCCATGTCTCCATGCCCGGCAGCCGGCTGGAGATCTTCGAGGAGGCGGGACACTTCCCGTTCCACACGGACCCGGAACGCTTCCTCGGCGTGCTCCACGACTTCATCGCCCGCACCGAGCCCGCCCGGTTCAGCGCCGAGGAGTGGCGGCAGCTGCTGCGCACCCGCCGTGCCCGTCACCGCGGTGCCCTCCCCCTCCAGGGGCGGGCCACCGGATGACGGCGGGCCGCGCGGTGACCGGAGAAGTTCACCGCGCGGCCCGCGCCCGTCGCCGGCCGCCCGGGGAGCCCGGGAGCCGGCGGGCGGGAGGTCAGGCGGCCCCCGCCGGGGTGAGGGCCGGGACGGCCGTTCCGATGAGCCACATCCCCGGGCGGACCTCGACCGCGTGCGCGACCGGGGACAGGCTGCGCGCGGGATCCGGCGCCAGGCGGGCCGCGGTACGGCGGACGTACTCCGTCCAGCGGCGGTCACCGAGGCGTTCCGCGGTACGCCGGCACTGCTCGAGATGCCGGCCGGCCACCTCCGGGCGGCCCCGCCGCAGGTTCACCAGGGCCAGCCCGTTCAGCGCGGCCACCTCGCCCCGCGCGTCCCCCTCCGCCGAGCACACCGCCAGTGCCCGCCCGTAACGCCGGGCGGCGGGCTCCGGCAGCCCCTGCCCGAGCAGGACGTCGCCCGCGCCGATCCGGCAGCGCGCGACTCCGGTCCGGTCGCGGACCAGCTCGAACGCGTGCTGGGCGGCGGTGTGGTGGAGCAGCGCCCGGTCGGCCTGGCGGCGCTGCCAGGCGAGGTCGCCCAGCGAGTACTGGATCACCGCCTCCGCCTCGGTGTTCCCGACCCGCCGCGCGGCGTCCAGCGCGAGCCGGTGGGTCTCCTCCCACTCCTCCCACGCGGCGCGGGCGTGGAAGTAACCGGCGGCGCTCCACGCGAGCCGCCACACCAGGGGCCACAGCCCCGCCGCGTGCGTCTGCCGTACGGTCTCCACCAGGCCCGTGGCCTCCTCGCGGAACCACCCCAGGGGACTCGCGCCGACGGTCGCCGCGGCGTCGGTCTCGGAGACCGTGGCGGCGGGGTGGGTCCGCCAGTCCCGTCCCGGGGTGAGCCGCGCGTCCGCGTGGCGGGCCAGGGCGACGTAGGCCCGGCCCAGCCGCTCGACGGCGTCCCGCCGGGTCCGGGCGGCGTCCGGCTCCGCCTCCCGCAGTTCGGTGGCCAGCACCCGCAGCAGCGAGTGGAAGCCGTAGCGGACCGACTGCCCGTCGCTCCGGGCCTCCAGCAACTGGGCCCGTACGAGTTCCTCGGCCGTCTCCTCCGCCTCCGCACGCCCGGTGCCGAGCAGGGCCGCGACGGTCCACCCCGTGAAGTCGGGGGCCGGGGCCAGCGACAGCAGACGGAAGGCGCGCCGCAGCGCGGGCCCGGCCTCCTGGTACCCCGTCAGCAGGCTGGAGCGCAGGTCGAGATCGCCCTCGCGCAGGACCCCGAGCCGGGTCCGCTCGTCGCGCAGCCGGCCCGCCAGCGCGGCGGGGGTGGTGTGCGGCCGTGCCGTCAGGGCCGCCGCGGCCACGCGCAGCGCCAGCGGGAAGTACTCGCACAGCCGGGCGATCTCGGCGACCGCCACCGGGTCCTGAGCCATCCGCTCGCCGCCGGCGGCCAGCAGCAGCTCCACCGCCTCCTCGGGCCGTACCGCGTCCAGCCCCAGGTGCTCCGCGCCGTCGAGGGCGGCGGCCCGGCGGCGACCGGTGACGATCACCGTGCCCTCCGCGAAGGCCCGCAGCAACGGCCGTATCTGCTGCTCCGACGCCGCGTCGTCCAGGATCAGCAGCATCCGGCGTCCCCGCAGGGCCCGCCGCAGCCGGTCCGTCAGCTCCTCGGGGTCGGTGAGCGGGGCGTCGGAGACGTCGTCGGTGAGACGGCGCAGCAGTGCCCCTCCCGCCTGCGCGGAGCTGAGCGGACGCCCCTGCGGTCCGCGCAGACCGATCAGCAAGCCGCCGTCCGGGAACAGGTCCGCCGTCCGGTGGGCGAGCCGCAGGGCCAGCGCGGTCTTGCCGACGCCGGCCGGCCCGGACAGGGCCAGGACACGCACCGGGCGCCTGCCGACACTCCCGCGCAACGCCCTTTCCCCGTAGGCCAGTTCCTCGTGACGGCCGACGAAACCGGGCGGCGCGGCGGGCAGCGCCGGAGGCGGGCCGGGCAGGGGCCGCGGTCCGCCGGCCGGTCCCGCCGCCCGGCGGGGAGCCCCCGGCTGCGCCGATGCGCCGGTCTCGCGGCCCGGCTCCTCGCGGGCCGCGTTCTCGCGGCTCGGGCTCCGCGCGCCGCGGGGCGGCTGCCAGTCCAGGGAGGGGTCCCGGCGCAGGACGCGCTCGTGCAGCCGGGACAGGCCCGGGCCCGGTTCGACCCCCAGCTCCTCCACGAGGGAGTGGCGCAGCCGCCCGTACACCCTCAGCGCGTCGGATCCGCGGCCCGTGCGGTAAAGCGCCACCATGAGGTGCCCGTGCAGGCTCTCCCGCAGCGGGTACTCGTTGGCCAGGGCCAGCAGTTCCCCGGCGAGTTCCTGGTGGCGGCCCAGTCGCAGGTCGGCGACGATCCGCTGTTCCAGGACCTCCATCCGCAGCTCGTCCAGCCGGATGGCGGCGGACTCCAGCCGCACACCGTGCGGGATCCCCGACAGGGCCGGACCCGTCCACAGCGCGAGCGCCTCGTGCAGCAGCCCGGAGGCGCCGGCGAAGTCCCCTTCCTGGTACGCCGCGCGGCCCTCGGCCCGCAGCTGCTCGAAGCAGGGCAGGTCGAACTCCCGCTCGGGAACCGCCAGGAGGTATCCGGGAGCCCGGGTCAGCAGGTCCCCGGACGGCGCCGGCCCCCCGCTGTCCGCGAGCACCTTGCGCAACTGGGAGACGTACACCTGGAGGGTTGTGGTCGCGGTGCGCGGTGGCTGCGTCCCCCACAGTTCGTCGATCAGGCTGTGCACCGGGACCACTTCACCGGCCTGCACGAGCAGGGTGGCCAGCAGGGCGCGCGGTTTCGCCGCGGAGGGAGTGCGGGGCGACAGACTCACCGGCCCCAAAACCCGGAAACGCATCGGAGAGCTCCTTGATCAGGAAGACGAGTGGGAGGGGAGGGCGTCGGCCGGTCCGGGCGGCGGCGTGCTGTCAGCAGTCCTGGAGCAGGACCGCCGAGGCGGTGCACAGAACGCGGCTGCCCTGGCTGAAGGCGAGCCGGGTCCGCACGGTGGGCCGGTCCGCCTCGTCGCGGACCGGCTCGTCCGCGACGACCGTGCAGGTCAGCGGCAGGTCGGCATCCCCGAAGCCGCGGAACGACGCCCGCCACCGGGTCAGCATGGCGTGGTCGGGCCGCAGCCCGTGCAGTTCCGCGGCGGCGAGCAGCGACGCCTGCCGGGACGCCTCCAGGAACACCGGACCGGGAACGTGGTCGCCGGGCACCGCCGAGAAGATCTCGTGCCCGGGATCGCCGGCCACCGGCAGCACGAACTCCCCGTAGGGAGCCCGCAGCGGCGTCCCCACGATGACATTGCGAGGATCCCGGCGCCCGACCGACTCGGGCGCCACGGCGGGCGGCTCCTCCTGGGAGGCCACGGTCATGGAGGCCAGCGGGCGCACCACCGGTGCCGTGCTCCGCAGACTCTCCTGACGCCCCACCTCGCGGTGCGACCGGTACACCCCGGGCATCAGGAACTGGATCCGCGCGGAAGCGCTCCCACACCCGACGCCGTCGATCGCCACGTCACCGCGGCAGTCGAGGCCGCGCGGGACGCCGTTGACCACGTCCACGGGGACGAGGGTGATGTCCAGGGTCAGATGAGCCGGGCGGCCCGTGGGACGCCACGGGACGAGGCCGAGGACGTCGAGCCCGCTGGAGACGAACACCGCGGGGCGCTCGGTGGGTACCCGGAAGTACTGGTGGGCGACGAAGTGCGTCGCCTGGCGCAGGGTCTCGGCGACGAAGAGCAGATCGTGGAAGGCGCCCGGTCCGTCGTTGAACGTCCCGTGACCGCTGGGCAGTTCGGCGGAGAGCGCGAAGTGCTGCTCCACCGGAGCGGTGGCGTCCAGCAGGAACCCCTCCGGTGTGACGGGTCTGTGCAGCAGATGGAGCGGTGCGGTGAGACCTCTGGAGTCCGGGGCGGACGCGGCGGGCTGGGAGGTGAAGGTGATGTCCATTGCAGCTCCTTCTGGGATGTCCCGGGATGCGCGCGGATGCGAGCGGCGCGCACAACGCCACAGGGCGGTGGCGAAAGAATTCCGCCACCGCCTCCACGGTGTCCCGGATCACTGGTATCGGCCTGTACCTGGCCTGGAACCGGGCTGTATCACGGCGGAATCGGGCCAGCCGGGGGCCGGACACCGCGCACCGCGAGGTCTGCGCACAGGTCTGCGCGAGGTCTGCCGGGCTTTACGCGGCCCGTGCGGAGACCAGGGGATGGTCCTCGGCGAGCGGTCCCGTCGCGCTCGCTCCGCCGGGTGATCCGAGATCGGCGAAGACCTCCGCGTCCACCGAGCGGTAGCCGCTCCATTCGGCCGGGACGTCGTCCTCGAAGAAGATCGCCTCCACCGGGCAGACGGGTTCACAGGCGCCGCAGTCGACGCATTCGTCGGGCTGGATGTAGAGCTTGCGCGGGCCCTCGTAGATGCAGTCGACCGGGCATTCGTCGATGCATGCCCGGTCCTTGACGTCGACACAGGGCTGAGCGATCACATAGGCCATGCTGTCCCTCCCCGGGAGGCTGCGGTGGAACGGTTGCTGTCGGACGGTTGCGGACAGGTGCGCGGTCGTGGAACCGCGGTCGTGCGCCTAGAGCAGGCCGGTCGCGGCGGACCGCCCGACCGTCCAGGTGTCCTTGCCGGCGAGCAGGGCGGACAGGTCGCCCTTGCCGAACTGGTCGATGGCGGTGTCGAGTTGGTCGGCCATCTGGGTG